>JAFVXS010000204.1 GCA_017501025.1 Alistipes sp. | reverse complement strand
CCACAAGGACCTGTCTCGCCCATCTCCCAGAAGTTATCGTGCTTGTTGCCGCGAATGATATGATCCTCCGGCAGATACTGTTTCCAATAGTTGTATGCTTCGTCGTCAAACGATATACCATCCTCCTCGGAGCCCTCGAATACGGTTGCATACATACGCTCCTTTGGCAAGTGATATACCTCTGTCAGCAACTCCCACGCCCAAGCGATTGCCTCGCGTTTGAAGTAGTCGCCAAATGACCAGTTACCCAACATCTCAAACATTGTGTGGTGGTAGGTATCGTGACCAACCTCTTCGAGGTCGTTGTGCTTACCCGACACACGCAGACACTTCTGCGTATCGGCTACACGCGGCCACTTACGAGGTGCATTGCCGAGGAAAATATCCTTAAACTGATTCATTCCCGCATTGGTAAACATCAACGTCGGGTCATTCTTTACAACCATTGGTGCCGACTGTACTATCTGGTGCTGTTTCGATGCGAAAAAGTCGAGAAAAGCCTGTCTGATTTTGTTCGATTCCATTACTATATCTGTTATTAATATTTTCAAAGGTTATGAATTCGGTTGCAAAAGTATAAAATTTACACTAATTTTGCACCTATATAATTAAGTTTTTTTATGAAACAGAGTCAAGAGTTGAACAATGATGTGGCGATAGCACCTGCAAACAGCCTCCCACGGCGATTTGCACGGTACGGATTGTTGCGTTCGCTGCTGCTCGGTTTCATACTTATTTCGCTGCTTAATCTGATAATTTCGCAACTTCTATATACTCCGAAGCTCTATTTCATAGAGAGCAACAATCGGGAGATGGTTTTGAAGTACAACATTCTGCAAGACCGAATCCGCACATTGCAGAGTAAAATTGACGAAATTCATCACCGCGATATCTACATTTATCGCTCGCTATTCTCGGCAGATTCACTCCATATCGAGGGCATCTATACGCCATATCCCGACAATAAATATAGTGCTTTGATGGGCGACGAATATACTTCGCTGATGCGTCAAACGTGGTACGATATGGATAGGCTCTCGCGACACACATACGCTACAACCCTATCGCTCGACGAGTTGCAAATTCTTGCCAAAAACAAAGAGCGAATGTCGTTTGCCATTCCAGCAATTTGGCCTATCGACCGTACACAATTGGAGTGGTTTTACTCGTTTGGCGTACGTGCAAAGCACCCAATCTACAAGACCCGAAAGATGCACAAAGGTGTCGATTTATCGTGCAAACGCGGTGTGCCGGTATATGCCACAGGCGATGCGATAGTGCAAAAGACCGATGAGGGACGTCGTCGCCGAGGTTATGGTCGCCAAGTGCTGCTAAATCACGAATTTGGATACCAGACACGATATGCCCACCTCAACAAGATTTTGGTAAAAGAGGGTGACCGTGTTGTACGTGGTCAAATCATCGGAGAGGTAGGCTCGACAGGAGGCTCAACAGGACCACACCTCCACTACGAGGTTATATATATGGGTCGCCACGTAAATCCGGTAAATTATTTCAACCGAAATATGACTTCGGAGGAGTATCAGACGCTTATCGAAAATATGCGTCACAATACCGACCTCGAAATTGAATAACGTATTGGCAATGAGCAAGAAAGAGATAAATAAAACAGGTGCGTCGCAGCGTAATATTCCGGTTCGAAAATTCGGACGGCACAACGTTTCGCGTTTCATTACAAAGGTGCTGACGTGGGGCGGTGCCGCACTCATCTATTTCATCATCTTTGCTCTGCTCTTCGACACGCCTGCCGAGTATCAGTTACGCCACTCTACCGATAAGATGGCAGCCGAATACGAGGTATTGCTTGCTCGTTACGACACATTGAAAAATGTAGTCGAGAATGCCATAGAACGCGATAAAAACATCTTCAACATCCTCTTCGAGTCGAATCCCTACAACTTCAACTCCGACTATGAACTCGAACGTGTAGCTCTGCACGAAGAGTTGCTCGAAAAATCGAATAATCAGATGAAGCGGGAACTCTCGACAGCCGTTGCAAATTTGGAGCAGAGATTCGAGCAGTTCGAGCAGTCGTACGACACACTGCAACAACGACTCGAAGAGCTGGGTTCAAAGCGAAATAACATACCATCTATACAACCCGTAATCAACCATCAGTTGTCGCTACTCACTGCCGGCTACGGAATGTTGATGCATCCGTTCTATCGCACACTGCAATCGCATCAGGGTATCGATTACACTCTTTCGGAGGGCGAACGCATATTTGCCACAGCCGATGGTGTTGTCAAAGATGTTTTGGGTAAGACCTCAACATCGGGTATTACGGTGGTAATCGACCACCAAAACGGCTATACCACCTCGTACAGTCACCTCCAAAAGGCGAAAGTTCGTCGTCATCAGCGTGTTAAGCGTGGCGACATTATCGCCTTATCTGGAAACTCCGGACTCTCGCTCTCGCCACACCTCCACTATGAAGTGCGTTATGAGGGTATGCGAGTGGACCCTATTCACTACCTCTTTATGGAACTTACGCCCGACGAGTATCACAAAGTTGTGAGAATTGCCCAATCGGGAATGCAATCATTCGACTAACGCTATGAATATCAAACTTATACTGCTCGATTTTGACGGCACGGTTGCCAATACGGGACGTGCCAATGCAACCTCATATATCGAGGCTCTCGCAGAGGTAGGCATCACAATCACAATGGAGGAGTATCGTCGTAAATATTTCGGAATGCGTTGTCCGGAATTTCTACGCGATTTGGGCATTACCGACAAAGCCAAAATAGATGCAATCCGACGTCGAAAAGTGGAGATTTATCCAACGCATTTCGATTTGGTGCAACTCAATCGTCCGCTCTGGGAGTTTGTTCAGGATTTCCGCAGACAGGGAGGTAAGGCGTGGATTGTATCCACCGGACATCCCGAAAACATCGCCAACGCAATGCACTATCTCGGCATCGACAACGAGATTGACGGCATACTGACAGCCGATGCAGTAACGAATACAAAACCTGCACCCGACTGCTTTTTGAAGGCTATGGCAGAGGTTGGCGTAACACCACGCGAAACACTTATTTTCGAAGATTCGGAGATAGGTTTGCAAGCCGCCAAAGATAGCGGTGCTGCATACATCAAGGTAGAACTACCCTTCTAGCAGTTCGCAACTGACTACTCGATAAGAAATCGTCGTTCGGTTGGCGACAAAATCTCTATCCGTACCACCATCACATCGTCGGGCAAGAGTGCCTCAACTCGCTCGGGCCACTCTATAAGGCATAAATCCCCCGAATAGAAATACTCCTCATAACCCATATCGAAGGCTTCGGAGATGTTGTTGATACGATAGAAGTCGAAGTGATATACAGCCTTTCGCTCCGATGTATAGTATTGATTTACAAGAGCAAACGTAGGGCTTGTTACCGTATCGGCAGAGCCCAGCTCCTCCATTATCGCACTGATAAGAGTCGTTTTACCTGCACCCATTGCACCACAAAACGCCACGACATTACGCCCATCCAACGAATCTATAATCTGGCGGGCAACGGTGGTCAATTCATCGAGCGAATCTATCGTAATATCCTTCATAAAATACAAGATGCAAACATTTGCAATGCAAAGATAGGAAGCATTTGATAATCGGCAAAATATGTAGCGATAATTTTATCGGGCTACCACCACAAAAGCAGCATTGTCATAGAGTTTACGTCGTAACAATACGCTATCTTTTCGGTTGCAGCACTATATACGGCACAATCATCTCCTCCATCGAAATTCCGCCGTGTTGGAACGTATCGCGATAGTAGCGGATGTGTCGATTGGCATCGTTGTTATATACCAAGAAGTCGTGATTATATGCGAAGATATAGCTCGACGTGAGATTCGATGCCGGCAGTTGCACCTCTTCGGGGCGGGTAATCTCGAATACGTCACGAGAGTTATATGCCAAATTCCTACCCGTCTTATAACGCAAATTGGCAGAGGTTTCGCGGTCGCCCTGAACACGAATAGGATTATCGACACGCACGGTGCCGTGGTCGGAGGTAATTATCACGGTATGACCGTGTTCTGCCAACAATTTCAGCATCGTAAACAGCTCCGAGTGTTCGAACCACGAACGAGTCAGCGAACGGAACGAAGCATCATCCTCGGTAAGTTGGCGGATAATTTCGGTCTCGGTACGGGCGTGCGACAAGATATCGAGGAAGTTATAGACAATAACCGAAAAGTCGGCATCGTATATGCGACGCATATTCTCGATAAGTTTTCGGCCCGATTCGGGACGAACCAGCTTATCGAAAGTCACCTTATAGTTTTTGCCGGCTTGTGCAAGTTGGCGACGCAGGAACTCCTCTTCGTACTGATTTTTGCCACCCTCTTCGTTATCGTTAAGCCACTTTTGAGGCATCAATTTGTCTATCGCCAACGGCATAAGTCCCGCAAAAACAGCATTTCGGGCATACTGCGTGGCAGTAGGCAAAATCGAACAGTACGTATCGTCGGTTTCGACCTCGAAGTGACCTCGCAACATTCCGCTGATAGTTCGCCATTGGTCGTAGCGGAAGTTATCTATCAGCAACAGTGTGGTCTTTGGCGAGGTATCGACAATCGGCAAGATACGATTTCGCATCAACGTATGCGACATCACGGGAGTATCGTCGTCGCGACGGTTTATCCAATCGGCATAGTTGCGACATACAAAGCGACAGAACTCCTGATTGACCTCATTTTTCTGATATTGGAGAATTTCACGAATACTCGTATCACTCGACGACGATAGTTCGATATCCCACGAAACGAGCTTGCGATAAATCGTACTCCATTGGCGGAAGGTCGAAGCGGTTTGGACCATCTGCGATATTCGCCCGAACTCGGCACGATAATCGGCAGTGGTTTGCTCGGTAACAAGTTGTTGAGAATGAACGTGTTTCTTAATAAGCAACACTATCTGGTTGGGATTTACGGGTTTGATGATATAGTCGGCAATTTTCGAGCCGATAGCCTTATCCATAATATCCTCCTCCTCACTCTTCGTTACCATAATAACAGGTGTTGTCGGACAGATATCCTTAATGAGAGGCAGTGTCTCCAAACCGGTCATTCCTGGCATCATCTCATCGAGAATTATCACATCGTAGGCACGCTCGGCCGCCATCTCAACAGCATCGTAGCCATTGTTGCACGTATCGACCTCATAACCTTTCGACTGCAATGTCAGAATATGCGGTTTCAAGAGTTCAATCTCATCATCAATCCAAAGAATCTTAACCATAAATCTATCCTCTTCCTTTTATTTCGAATACTTGACGAATTGTAGCATAGCTTTTTGTGAGATTCTGCTCAACCTCCGCCGGAGTACACCATCGAGCCTCGACGATATCCTCCTCGACCTGCGGTTTTGGCTGCATACCCTCTGCCACGAGAGCAAACCACGCAGTACGTTTCAACTCCCACACTCCATAAACGCCGTAAGCGTGGTAAGTATTGCACAAAAATCGGACTATTTTTGCACCCGTGACACCTGTCTCCTCGGCAATTTCGCGAACAGCACACTCCTCATCGCTCTCTCCGCTATCGACGTGACCCTTCGGCAAGCCCCAACGATTGTAGCAGAATATCATCAACGACTCGCCACGTTCGTTATCGACAATACCGCCCGCAGCCTCGATATATTTGAATTCCGACATAAAACGCTCGTAAACCGCCTCGATTGTTCTGTCCAAAACAACGATTGTGTTTGTGGTTTCAAAAATTTTGAGTACTTTCGCAATGGAAAGTTCCGACGACGCAAGTCGATAGTAGTCCGTTACCGCGACAGGCTCATCGGTCAAGACCAAAGCCTTATCGACAAAATATATAGTTACCTGCATTGTTTGTACGTAATTTATGACAAAGATATAAAAAATTTTGGTATGAGAAATTTAATTTTGATTATGGTTGCATCTATACTTGGATTTTCAAGTTGCAATGAGGCTCCGAAACCGCTTGTCATTGACAACAAACTTACCGCCGAGGAGATTGCCGAAGCACGTTTTACCCCCGAAGTTATGTGGAAGATGGGGCGAATATCATCGTTTTCGTTATCGCCCGACGGTCAATTGTTACTCTGCTGCGTCACTCGCTATTCGGTTGATGAAAACCGAGGAGTGACCACAATTACTCTGTACGATACAAACACCATTGACCATCGGGAACTTACCGACACATCGTCAAACAACGTTGCCGCAAAATGGAGCAGCGATGGTAAAACTATATGGTTTATGTCCAATCGCAGTGGCTCGATGCAGCTGTGGTCGATGCAGCCCGATGGCTCAAATCCGATGCAGATTACCGATGTTGAAGGCGGAATCGAGGCATACGGTGTCGCTCCCGACCAATCTCACCTGTATTATATAAAGAGTGTCCACGTAAAGGATATCCGCTCGGCTGATCTGCACAAAGATATGGCAAAGTCGAAAGCCCGCATTTACGACGATTTGATGGCACGCCATTGGGACTATTGGGATGAGGGCGATTATCGCCATATCTTCGTTGCTCCGATTACCAAAGGCAAGACCATTACAGCAGGCGAAGATATCACAGGAGCCGATGCTGCTTGGGATACTCCGTTGGCACCATATTTCGACGATAGCGAGATTGCGTGGAGCAACGACAGCCGCTATATTGCATACACCTGTAAGCCTCTGACAGGCAGAGAGTACGCCGTATCTACCGACTCGGATATTTTCATCTACGACACCGTCGATAAAAGCACGGTAAATATCTGCAAGCCAGACGGCAAAAAGGTAACCGATGGCTCCAAAAACAGTTTCCCATTCGTAGGTTATGACAAATACCCCGTATGGTCGGCAGATGACAGCAAAATTGCATTCCGTTCGCAGGAGCGTCCGGGCAACGAAGCCGACAAGGAGCGTCTTATGGTTTACGACCGCACATCGGGTTGCGTAAAGTATCTGACGACCGATTTCGACTACCACGCAAACAATGTTGTATGGGCCGATGACCATACACTGTACTTCATCGCTCCGATTGAGGCTACGCAACAAATTTGCCGTATCGATATCAATAGCGGCAAAATCGACGTGGTAACAAAGGGCGACCACGATATTACAGCGTTCGAGATTGCCAACGGACGTTGTATTGCATCGCTTACGACTCTCTCTTCGGCAAGCGAGTTGTTCGAGGTCGATTTGAGCAGTGGTAATATGCTCGAAGTAACATCGCTAAACCGCCACATATACGACACTATCAAAATGGGCGAAGTTCAGAAGCGTTGGGTTCGCACAACCGACGGCAAGCAGATGCTCGTTTGGGTAATTCTGCCACCAGATTTTGATGCAACAAAGAAGTATCCGACACTGCTCTATTGTCAAGGTGGTCCGCAAAGCACCGTATCGCAGTCGTGGTCGTATCGTTGGAACTTCCAGCTGATGGCCGCACAAGGCTATGTCGTAGTTGCTCCAAATCGACGCGGAGTACCTTCGTTCGGACAGGAGTGGCTCGACCAGATTTCGGGAGATTACAGCGGACAAAATATTCGAGACTACCTCTCGGCAATCGATTCGGTAAGCAAAGAGAGTTGGTGCGACACCGAACATTTGGGCTGCGTAGGGGCTTCGTATGGCGGATATTCGGTATTCTATCTGGCCGGACACCATCAAAAACGATTCAAAGCCTTTATTGCACACTGCGGAATCTTCAATTTCGAGTCGATGTATGGCGAGACCGAGGAGCTATTCTTCGTCAATAACGACTATGGTGGCTCATATTGGGATAAGTCAAATCGAACAGCGATGCGTTCATACGCAAACTCGCCACACAAGTCGGTTGATAAGTGGGATACGCCAATTCTCATCTTCACGGGCGAATATGATTTCCGCATCCCTTATACACAATCACTGCAAGCATTTACGGCGGCTCGCCAACGTGGAATACCTGCACGATTGGTTGAGTTTGAAAATGAGGCTCATCAAGTCTTCAAACCTCAAAACTCAATGGTATGGAATCGCGAGTTCTTTGGTTGGTTGGATAAATACCTCAAATAGACCTTTTGCAAATATCTCAAAAAACATCGCTTTGCCACTTTTCGAACAGGCAGAGCGATGTTTTTATGATAGAAAAACGCCTGTTCGTTGAAAAAATTTTGTCAAACGGTGCAACTGCCTTATTTTTGCCCTCGCAATTGCTTATGAACTATATAGTTAAAATATTACTTGCCCTCTTGGGTACGGCTTTGCTGTCGGTAAGCTGCGTTAAGGACTCTTTCAACGAAGGAGATATTAACGATGGCAAGATACTCGTAGAGTTAATCCAGACCGCAAATATCAAGAGCCGCACCTCAATCGAAGCCGATGGCTATACGGCAACGTGGTCGCCGAATGACCAAATAGCACTCTGGGCAGAGGATAGTTCAAACAACTTCGCGTTGGATGCCTCAACTTTCACACTCACACGATTTAACGAGTCGTTTTCGTCTGCAATCTTCGCAGCCTATATCGACCCGATGGCAACAGGCGAGTACACCTACTACGCAACATACCCCGTTCCAACCTCGACAAATGGTTTGAAGGCAACGTATGCTGTCTCGAACGTACAGGATGGTTCACAATTCAACGGAGCTTACGACATAATGGTTGCAACTCCGACCGTAGGCAATGCCCTCGACGGCAAATCGCCTGCAAATATGAATCTGAAATTCGCACACAAGATGCACGCATTGAAGTTTGTTGTACCACGAGGCAACAACCTTCTTGAACTCCCTATCACACGTATCGACTTTACATTCCCTACCGAAGTCGTGGGCGATGTAACCATTGATGCTGCCGACCCTACTGCCGCTCCTGTACTGACAAATGGCAGCCGACAGCTATCGCTCACCTTCCCTAATGGCATTAACGAGGGCGAGGATATGTGGGCAATGGTATTCCCAACCAATATCTCGGGCGAGATAACCTACACCGTATATTCAGGCGAGCAACGAGCTATGGCTCAATCGATTTACATTGACAAAGTGGTCGAAGAGTCGCATATTTCACCTATTTCAATCGTTGTACCGGAGATGTGGCGTGTAACAACAATCACATTCTCGGTAGCAGCAAACTATCTCGGCGAGGATATCTCGACAATCTCTATTGTGGATTCGAATGGCAGCACCATTAAGACATTCACAACAAACCCTGCCAACAAGTACGACTTCGAAATCGTAGGAACATTCAACGACACCTATTCGGGTAAGTCGTTCCGTGCCGTATTCGATAGTCCGCACGCAACTGTTGAGCAGAGTTTCACAATGCCGACAATTGCTGCATACGCCCCTAACAGCATATCGCTTACCGTTCCGTATCTGCTTTACGAAGATTTCAGTTCGATTGGCAATATCTCGTCGAACGACAACTATTCCAGCGGCGTCAACTCGGGTAGCAAGGATGCTGTATCATTCCTCAATGGTTGGACAGGTGCCCGTATGGGTGCAAGTGCCGGCAAGGCTATACGTATTGCCAGCCGTCGCGAAACCTCGGCAAACTACCCTGCTCGTGTCGATTCGAGACCTTTGACAGGCTTTAAGGGTGGTGCAAAGCTTGCGGTACAATTTAGTTATGGTATGAACCGTCAGGAGGGAGGTCTTGCTATCTCGATGCCGGGTGTCGGTCTGACCTACCACTTCGGTTATGTCACCGCAAACAATGCTTACAGCAGCGGCGACTCGACAGGTACATTCCCATACAGCAAGTACCTCAACTCGACAAACGGAGACTATGACACCATAAACAATGTAGCTACATATACTTTGGAGGGTTGCCCTGCTTCGACAACCCGTCTGTCGTGGCGAAATGTGAATGAATCGAAATCGGGAACAACAAACGGTAGCTATTGGTTATATATAGACAATGTCATTGTACAAATTGCACAATAAAAAACAAACACAATAACTCTATTATGAAAAAATTATTACTTTTTGCAATGATTGCTTTCGCTATGGTAGGTTGTCGCAATGAGAGCCTCGACCAGACAATTGGCGAAGGTACTATCGCGATTGCCGCTGTCGCAGACGGACAAGTGGCAACAAAATCGGGCGAAGGCGGAGTTACCATCGAGACTCCCGCTCTTTCGGATTTCTCCTTGACAATCACCGGTACCGACTTCGAGAAGAGTTGGGCAAGTTTGAGCGACTACAACACCGATGATGAGCGTTACACCGCAGGTTGGTACACCGTTGCTATCGAGTGCGGCGATATCACCGAAGAGGGTTTTGACAAACCATATTTTGCAACCTCGAAGAAGATACAGGTTCTTGACCGAAATCGTACAACAAATGTAGAATTGACCGCTACTGTCGGCAATGCTATTGTTGCGATTAAGACCACCGAGAACTTCCGTAACTACTTCCCTGAATATAAGTTTAAGCTGACCACTGCAACCAATGAGTTTGAGTTGGTGGAGGATGCTACCGAGCATCTCTTCATCGCTCCTCAAAAGAAGGTTGCTATCGACTGTACCTGTATTCGTCAGGCGAATATGGCTACTCAAACCGAGGAGGCTCTCGCTACGCAGTACATTCAGACCGTAAATCCACAGACACGTTATGTGATTACTTACGATTTGCAGTCTGCCGGCAGCGTAGAGGTTACCGTATCTCTCGACAACACCGTTATCGGCACTATCGATGTAAGTGTTGAATTGAACCCTAATGCATAACGACAAAAATAGATATCAAGATATGAAACTTTTTAGATTTACAGCACTGCTTTCGATTGCCGCTATGTTAATGGCGGGTTGTCGAAATGAGGATTTGCACCTCGACCCTAATGATCAGAGTGCAACTCGTGGCTACTTGTCGCTCTCGACGCTGAACGTAGAGTGCGTAGTCGATCACAAGCCGGTGGATGAGAACGTGCGTAGCACAGCCGCTACCCGTGCAACCGTAAACATCGACGATTTTACCTGCACAATTCTCAATGAGGCAGGCGAAGTTATCAAATCGTTTACCTATGGCAACCGTCCAACCGAGAAGATTGAGTTGGAGGGTGGTAACTACATCTTCCAGATGTCGTCGGGTACAGTTCCGGGAGCCGCTTGGGAGAGCCCTGTTTATGGTCTCGAAGAGCCTTTCAAAATCGTTCGTAAGGAGACAACGACTTTGACCAACCTCGTTTGTACACTTCAAAACATTCAGGTATCGGTATCGTATTCGGCAGACTTGCGTGCCGCTTTGAGCGACGACACAACCGCTACTATATCTATCGAGGAGAACTCGTTGGTATATGGTGTTGATGAGAGCCGTTCGGGATACTTCAAGGCTGTTAATGCCCTCAACGATATCAATGTCCTCGTAAAGGGTAAATATACTCCGGAGGGCAAGGAGGCTGCCGCATTCGAAATGACAGCAACTATTCCTGATGTTAAGGCAGGTCAGTATAGCGATATCAACTTCTACATCGAGTACTCGGGCGAGGGTAGCATCAGCATTGGTGCAACTATCGACGGCTGGGTTGTCGATGAGGAGATTGTTTACGACTTCTCGTTGCTCTTGTCCGAAAACACTATTGTTGATGACGAGGATAAGCCTGTTATCACATTGGCAGACGGCGATATCGACACTCCTGTTTCGCTCTACGCAAGCGACTTCGACGATCGTGGCAACTGTTTGAAGCCAATTATCATCGATATTGCTGCCGAGAATGCTATCGCAGGTTTGACGGTTGATATCTCTTCGACAAATGGCGATTTCATCTCGTCGCTTTCGACCTACAATATTCCACAGGTGCTCGATATGTGTAACGCAGGTACTGCAACTTCGGCATTACAATTGATGGGTTATGCCGTAAATAGCGAGGTTCTCGGTGCTACGTCGTTGTCATACGAGCTTACCGCACAGATGAAACTCCTCAAAGAGTTTGGCGGCACACACTCGTTCAAGGTGACTGTAACCGACGAGAAGGGTGGCAAGAGCGAAAAGACTCTCGCTATCGTAATCGAAGGTGGCAGCAGCGGCCCTTCGGTTGTTTGGACAGGCTACGATTTGAGCAAGCGTTACACCGTAACCAGCGATTTGACTGTGGATATTGTTGTAACAGCACCATCGGGTATCGCAAGCTTTATAGTGAATATCAACTCGGAGGTATTGGATGCTAAACAGTTGGCAGGTGTAGGTTTGTGCGATCAGCTCGACCTTATCACACCGGAGAACTCGATTGATACAACCAATCCGGATGGTACAAACACATCGGAGATTCGTCAATCGCTGATCAATCTCGGCTTCCCTGTGGGTGACGATGTTAAGGATCAGACGAAGCTCGAATTCTCGATTACGAAGTTCCTCGGCTTGTTGCAGATTACCGGTGCAGGTGAGCACGACTTTATGCTTACCGTTACCGATAACGATGGCAACACTACGTCAAAGACTCTTATGTTGGTAACCGAATAAATATAGGAGGATAGAGATATGAAAAAGATATTTAGCATATTAGTATATGTAGGTTTGATTGTGTTGGCCACAGCCTGCACCAAATCGAACGAAGAGAATTTGATGATGGGTCAGAACGAGGGCGTTGTATCGCTCAACCTCGACCTTGGCGACGCTTCGCGTGCAGCAACGGCAAATTCATCGGTATTCTCGTTGAAGATATATCGTTATGCCGCTGCCGATTCGGACGGCAACCGTGCAAAGGAGCTCGTACGTAAATATACATCGTTGAGCGAAATTCCTCAATATATCTGGTTGCTCAAAGATGACTACCACGTATTGGTAAAGGTTGGTGAGCAGGTTGTAGCATCGTTCGACGACCTCTGCTACACCGGCGAGCAGGACTTTACTATCGTACCTGGTGAGGTTACAAAGATTGACGTTAAGTGTAAGATGGACAACATCGCTGTTAAAAGCAATTTTGACAGCACTGTTGCCGCTCACTTCACCGAAGATTTCTATGTGTATATCTCTGCCATCGATGAGTTTGACCTCGACAAGGCAAAGAGTGCAAAAGTTCCTACTTTGAAGTACACCGAGTCTGCAACAGGTTACTTTCTTATGCCTGATGAGTGCACCACTTTGAGCTGGTACTTCTATGGTAGCGATGGCACAACGCCATTGACACAGACCGGCAAAATAGAGAATATCACAGCCCAGACGCTCTACACTTTGAATTTCAAATATTCGAAGGATGCAAATGGTTTCTTCGTATTCTCGGCTACGGTTGATACTTCGGTTGAGCACCGCGACGACAAGATTGCGTTCAGTCCAGACCCAACCGTAAAGGGTGTAGGTTTCGATGTTTCGACTCCATACAACTATGTTAGCGGAACACGCACATACTCGGTAACGGCACTCGATACTATTTCGCAGTTGAATATCACTACCGACAGTACGACTTTCGACCTCCTCAACTCGACCTACGACGGCATTGCTGTAACAAAGGTTTCGGCAAAAGAGTACACTCTCGCATTCTCGGAGCAGTTCTTTGCAAACTTCGCAGGTGGTGTACAGCAGTTTGCTTTCCGTATTAAGGATGCAAGCGGTGGTGTAGGTTTTACAGAGGTAACATACGGTATTCAGGGTGTATTGCCAATCGCAGAGGCAGATTACGACCTTTGGTTCAACACTGCATTCTTCGAGGCAATGTCGTTCAACAGCACTGCTGCAACCAAAATCGGTTATCGCATCGCAGGTGGCTCGTGGAGTTATGTTAATGCTTCGGCAGGTAGCGAGGCTTCGATTTATAGTGCTAACTGCACCGATTTCTCGGCAGGTAAGACCTATGAATATGCCCTCTTTGCCGACAACGTACAGATTGGTAAGGCTTTGACCGTGACCACACCGGCAGGTGCACAGATTCCGGAGGCAGACTTCGAGAATTGGAGTACACACAGCGATGGTGCAGCTTGTCCGGGTGCTGTACCTACAAACCTTATTTGGGATACGGGTAACCACGCAACTGCACAGATTGGTGCCGGCAACCTTACAACCTCTTCGACCGACGTACCTTCTGCTTCGAAGGGTAAGTATAGTGCTTATATGCACTCGAT
>JAFVXS010000024.1 GCA_017501025.1 Alistipes sp. | reverse complement strand
GATAGCGGCAAGCGGGATTGCCTGCGGCGATCCCCTTCGCTCGCCGCGGGGCCTTTACAAAACCTACACTGCACAAAAAGTTGAGTAATCAACTAATTTTTGTTTATACATACTGCGATTGCAAACAAGTTGGCAGGATAAACTCTCGCTTGTGGATAGCGGCAAGCGGGATTGCCTGCGGCGATCCCCTTCGCTCGCCGCGGGGCCTTTACAAAACCTACACTGCACAAAAAGTTGAATAATCAACTACTTTTGGTTTTACACAACTACGCTCCACAAACTCGTTTGTGTATCGCAGCTGTATAAAACAAAAAAGATGTCGAAAATTCGACATCTTTTTTGTTCTGTTCTTTTGTAGTGGATAGGGGATTCGAACCCCTATGTCCTGCGTGAGAGGCAGGTATCCTAGCCCTTAGATGAATCCACCATTTCTAACGCTTGCGGTGCAAAGGTATGACAAAATTTTATTCCGTGCAAATTTTCGTCAAAATTTTGCACATTTTTTTATCATTTGTTTTGAGTCATTTTTGCATTACTCTATGTTTCAGCGAGTTAAAAACTTACTCCGCAAAGAGTATTTGACAATTATCAAGGCTCGCAATTCGTGCCAGCGACTCCACCCTCACTCCGCGTTCCGCCAATAGTGCAGCACCCGACTGAAAACTCTTCTCAACAACAAAACCCATACCGACAACCTCTGCCCCGGCCTGCGAAACAATATCCAAAATACCGAGGGCAACACTGCCGTTTGCCAAGAAATCATCGATAAAAAGCACCCTCTCACCCTGCTTCAAAAAATTGCCACTGACACACATATCACATTCGCAACCCTTTGTAAATGAGGTAATTCGTGCCGACAAAGGAGCCTCGATAGTCGATGGTTGTTTCTTCTTTGCAAATAGTAAATCAACGCCCAAAAGCGATGCCACCATTAACGCCGGTGCAATACCGCTCGCCTCAACCGTAAGCACCTTATCGACCCGTACATCACCAAAACGACATACAAACTCCCTGCCTATCGACTCCATAAGTTTTGGGTCAATTTGATGATTCAAAAAACTATCAACCTTCAAAATTCCGCCACCGAGGCATCGTCCATCGGTCAAAATTCGCTGTTTAAGCAACTCCATAACTATTCTTTTAAGTAAAGACCTCTAACATCTATTTATTCAGCGTATCTACCCACTTCAACAGCTCCTCGGCACAACGCTCCGCCTCCTCAACATAGCCCATATGACCCGAATTATCGAGCCACACTACCGATGCCTGCGGATGACGAGCCACCATTGCCTCGGCAATCTCTGCGGTGATATACTCATCCTTCCGACCCAAAATAAAGAGTTGCGGTAGAGCCAAATTGTGCAACATCTCATTCTGATCGCGTCGCTCAATCATTCCGCCAAGCAGTGCCACAATACCACTATCCTCGGTCAGGCGTACAATCTCTGTCAAATCCTCGATTTCGTCGGCAAAACGCTTGCGATTATCCGTAGCAAAGCCCATTGCAGGAGCCATTCGAGCAAGCATATCCTTTTTACCCTCGCGGACTATGGCTATCTCACGACGGCGATTTTCCCGCTTCTCTTCGCTATCTGCATTAGGTGTAGAACTCAACAGAACCAAGCCTGCAAGTCGTTCGGGATGGCGTTCGGCAGCAGCAAGAGCCACATATCCGCCCATAGAGTGACCAACCAACACTGCTCGCTCAATATTCAACGCATCGAGCATTGCAACAACCGTATCGGCAAGGTAGTCCATCGTATGAACATCGCCCTTAACCTCCGATATGCCGTGTCCCGGCAAATCGAGTGTAACGACACGCACTTTCTGGTAAAGAAGCGATGCAAACTCCTCCCAGACCAACATATTTTCGAGATATCCGTGCAGCAAAACTACACACTTTTCGCCCTTTTGCGAGTCGCAAACGTGCAAGGCTGTCGAGCCCGCCATAATGAAACGTTCTACCATAAATTCCGCCTCGTAACTATAAATAATTATAAATTTGTTGCGAAGATATGGATTATTCTGCAATTTTTTGTAACTTTGGGGGATTATATACCAATTTTTTGTATGAGCAAACACGAAATTGACTATATCAAATGTCACGGGTCGGGCAACGAATTTGTTATGATTGGCTACATTGGCGAACTCAATGCAACTCACGTTGAGGATATTCCGCTAGTGGAGTTGGCTCAATGGGCCTGTTCGCACGACAAAGGGTTATCGGCAGACGGTCTGCTGGTATGGGTCGGCACTGCCCAAAATGGCGAAGATATGGATGTTATGCGAATGTTTAACCCCGATGGTACCGAAGCAGAGATGTGTGGAAACGGTATCCGTTGCGTGGCACGAGCAATAGCCGAAGAGTATGGCGAGAGCGAATTTACGGTATGGTCCGGAAATCGACCTTACGAGATAACCCGCCAAGAGGATATCTACCCTACGATACCGACATTCGGAGTCGAGATACCCGTAAGGTTATGGAGCGACGATTTCCGTATGGAGCAGTCGTCCGAAGGTCGTTTTATCGACACGCCTATCGAAGAGTTGCATCCGACATTGCGTTGGAGTGCCATAAATGTAGGCAATCCGCATATCATCGCAAAGGTTGAGGAGGTCGATTTGGAGTTGTTGTGTGCGATTGGTAAGCGAGTGACCGAACTTCGCCACATATTCCCGAATGGCGTAAATGTCAGCTTTATGAAGGTCGTATCGCCTACCGAGATATATGTTGCTACCTACGAACGTGGTGCAGGAGTGACCCCTTCGTGCGGTACAGCTATGACATCGAGTGCCACGGCTGCGGTGCTGATGGGCGAAGTGGAGGCTGACACCATTATCTCGGTATGCAATCGTGGTGGCAAGGTAGAGTGTCGCACATCAGTTGGCGAGAAGATTGTAACACAACTCATCGGCAATGCAACATACATTAACGATGGCTCGATAAGTTATGACGAGGTGGAGGGTTACTCCTACCAAATCGACTTCGAGTACGAAGATGAACAACAAGCATACAGCAAATTTGTCGAGAGCATAAAACATTAGGCGACTATGTGGCGTCGGATGGGACATATCACCCTTTGCGTGACGGCAGCACTTCTGTTTGCCGCCTGCAACGTCACACGCCAACTGCCGAAGGGGAGTTACCTGCTTCAAAAGGTCAAAATCGAGGATGACAAATCCACACCTCGTCGAGAGCGTATCACAGCCGAAGAGGTGAGCAAATATATTCGCCAAACGCCGAACGAGCACTTTTTGGGGACAAACTTCTATGTCTGGGTCTATAACCTTGCAAATCCCGAAAAGGATAATTGGTGGAACAACCTCAAACGCCGCATTGGCGAAGAGCCTGTGCTGTACGACCAATACGAAACCGAGAAGTCGGTCGATAATTTGAAGGTTTATCTCGATTCGCGAGGTTACTTTGCCTCCGAGGTCGATTATGCGGTCGATACGTCGAGCATCAAACGTCGTGCGAAGGTAACATACTCGTTGCGACAGAATAATCCGTATATCATCGACAACATATCGTATATATTCCGCGACCGCTTTTTGGAGCCTATTCTGCTGCCCGACACGGTCAATCGATTGATACATCGGGGCGATATATTCAATATCGCGACACTCGATGCCGAGCGTGAGCGTATCACTACCCTGCTCAAAGAGCGAGGATACTACGGCTTCAATGTCAATAATATCGAGTACATTGCCGACACGTTGCAGCAAAAGGAGAGGGTTGCACTGACAATGATTATCAAGCAGAAACTTACGGGTTACAACTCGAAGGGTGTGGCACAATACGACAACAATGCCGTATATCGTCTGCGAAACGTCTCCATCAATCCGAACTACAATGCAACATCGAAGCGACGCAGCTCGACTGTCATAACCGACACGATAGTATATCGTGGTTTGAATGTGCTCTTTGGCGGCAAACGTCCGACCGTCCGACCAAAGGTGTTGCGTCCGATTGTTTCGCTCTATCCTAATGCCGTATATAACAACGCATTGGTACAACGCACCTACAACAACCTGATGCAGACCAATTACTTCAAGTCGGGACGTATCATCTTCAAAGAGGTACCCGATTCGGTTATCGATACACATCACCTGACCTACGTAGGCGGCGATTCGCTCTCGCTAAACTACACTCGTGAGCGTTATCTCGATTGCGAAATCCTCTGCACGCCGGCTCTTAAACAGGGCATAAAGGCGGAGTTGGAGGCATCGGCAACATCGAGCTTCTACGGAGTTAAGGCTAATTTGGGATATCAAAACCGCAACATCTTCCGTGGTGCCGATATGTTGGAGGTAGGCGGTACGGTCGGTTATGAGTATATGACCGCACCCGATGCTCGACGTCGTTCGGCCATCGAGTTCGGACTCTCGGTAGGATTGTCGTTCCCTCGCTTTCTGATATTCCGCACATCGGGATTGAGCCGTTTCAATGTTCCTCGCACACGTTTCGATATCTCGTACAACCATCAAAATCGTCCATACTATCGTCGCGATTTGACAAGTATCGTATGGTCCTATTCGTGGCGTAACGCAGGACACTCGTCGTTTGTCGTTCGTCCTATAAGCGTCAATTGGGTAGATGTCGGCTATATCGACAACGAATACTTCCAATCGCTCCAAAACGAGTATCTCAAACGCAGTTACGAGTCGCAACTTATCGCTGCAATATCGGCTTCGTACGCCTACAACAAGGTGCGAAATCAAGGTTTGGGCGACCAGACCACAATTCGTACAAACGTCGAACTTGCAGGCAATATTATCGATGGTTTAACCCATCTCTTCTCGAAACCTGTTGCCGGCAAAGATTACTACGACCTGTTCGGTATCCGATTCTCGCAATACTTCCGAGCCGACTTCAACGTGAGTCACAAATTTGCATTCGGCAAAGTTACCGCCCTTGCAATGCGATTCTATGCAGGTGTCGGCGTAGCATACGGCAACTCGCAGGCGATGCCTTTCGACAGAATGTTCTACTGCGGTGGTGCAAACAGTATGCGTGGATGGGCTCCGCGTACTTTGGGCCCGGGTTCATCGCCTCTGCCCGACAACGTAATCTACCCTACCCAAATGGGAGATATGAAGTTGGAGGCAAATATCGAGTTCCGATTCCCTATATGGGGCATATTCCAAGGTGCAACGTTTATCGATGCAGGTAACGTCTGGTATATCGGTCGTGATGGCGTAGAGTATCCCGACAGCTCCATATTCCGTTTCGACACGTTCTACAAGCAGTTGGGTCTTAACACAGGTATCGGTCTGCGTCTCGATATAAAATTTGCAATACTCCGACTCGATTGGGGTATTCAGCTCCACTCGCCAAACCGACCTGCGGGCGAACGTTGGATACACAACTTCAAATGGAAGAACACATCACTAAATTTTGGTGTCGGCTTCCCATTCTAACAAAAAACTACTACTTTTGCAGCCGAAATGACACATATCGAGTATAAATATCTGTATAAAATCGATTCGCCGAAGGACCTTCGCAAACTCTCGATTGACGAGTTGCCAGCGTACTGCGACGAATTGCGACAATATATCATCGAGGAGTGCTCGAAAAATCCCGGACACCTTGCATCGTCGCTCGGTGCCATCGAGATAGCCGTAGCCATCCACTATGTTTATAATACACCGTACGACCGTCTGATTTGGGACGTGGGTCATCAAGCATACGCCCACAAAATCATCACAGAGCGTCGTGAGGCATTCAAGCACAATCGCCAGCGTGGCGGTATCTGCGGTTTTCCGGCTCGCCACGAGAGCGAGTACGACGCATTCGGTGCAGGTCACGCATCGGTTTCAATATCGGCGGCCTACGGAATGGCAAAGGCAGCTATGCTTACGGACAAGAGTTTTAAGACAATAGCGGTTATTGGCGACGGCTCGATGACGGGAGGCTTGGCATTCGAGGGTATGAACAATGCCGGTGTTGATAAGCACGCCGATATGCTCGTTATCCTCAACGATAACAATATGGCGATAGACCGCTCGACAGGTGCATTGAACAACTATCTGCTACGAATGACCACATCGCGTCACTACAACCGCTTTAAGCAGGGTTTGTGGTCACTGCTGTCGCACGTACCACCCGTATTGAGACTATTCCGCAAGGTCGGAAATGCCGTAAAACACGGATTGTTGCAGAATAGTAACCTCTTCGAGAGTTTCGGTTTCCGATACTTCGGACGCATCGATGGTCACGATGTCCGCTTGTTGGTACGCACTCTTCAAGCCCTTAAAGAGATACACTCGCCAAAATTACTCCACGTCATCACCCAAAAGGGGCACGGCTATCAGCCTGCGGAGGAGAATCTCACCGTATGGCACGCTCCGGGCAAGTTTAACCCCGATACGGGCGAACGCTACTCCTCGTCGAGCGATGTAGCACGCTATCAGGATGTTTTTGGCGAGACGTTGGTTGAGTTGGCACAACAGATGCCGAGCGTTGTGGGTATTACGCCCGCTATGCCTACGGGTTGTTCGCTGAATCTGATGATGCAGGCGATGCCAGAACGCTGTTTCGATGTCGGTATTGCCGAAGCCCACGCCGTGACATTCTCGGCAGGTTTGGCAGCAGCAGGATGTCATCCGGTCTGCAATATCTACTCTACATTTATGCAGCGAGCCTACGACAGCATTATACACGACGTAGCACTGCAAGAGCTGCCTGTAACACTCTGTCTTGACCGTGGCGGAATCGTTGGCGAGGATGGTGCAACACACCACGGAATATTTGACTTGGCATACCTCTCGTCGATACCTAATATCGTCGTTGGTGCTCCTTCGGATGAGTACGAGTTGAGGATGATGCTCTATACGGCACTCGGTTATAATAAGCCTTTTGCTATCCGCTATCCGCGTGGCAATGGACGTGGCGTGGAGTGGCGTGGCAAAGAGTTTGAATCTCTGCCGATAGGCAAGGGGCGACAGCTCCGCGATGGCTCCGATATCGCACTGCTGGCAATAGGCAAGTGCTGCGAAATGGCCGAGGAGGCTGCAAAGATGGTCGAATCGGAGGGAATCAGTGCCGCAGTTTATGATTTGCGATATGCCAAACCGCTCGATGAGGAGATGATTATAGATTGTGGCAAACGTTTTAGCCATATCGTCACAATCGAGGATGGCGTTATTCGTGGCGGTGT
>JAFVXS010000203.1 GCA_017501025.1 Alistipes sp. | reverse complement strand
TTCGGGTACATCGGGCGAAAAGTGTGTTATGAATGGCGTTATGCAGTTCTCGGTTCTCGACGGTTGGTGGGTTGAGGGCTATAAGGAGGGTGCAGGTTGGATGCTTCCTATGGAGCGTACATTCACCGACCAGCGTCACCAAGACGATTTGGATGCCGAGATGATATACTCGACCATCGAGGAGCAGATTGTACCTCGCTACTACAACCGCAATGCCGAGGGCATACCTACCGAGTGGGTTGCATCGATTAAGAGCTGTATCGCCGACATTGCATCGAACTTTACAACAAACCGTATGCTCACCGATTACGAGGAGCGTTTCTACAACAAACTTGCAGAGCGTAAGCAGAAGATGATAGCCAACAACTATATCTTGGCTCGTGAGATTGCTGCGTGGAAGCGTCGTGTATCGGCAGCGTGGGATTCGGTGCGTATTCTCGATGTTAAGCGTGCCCGTGTCGATAAGGAGGCAATCTTTGTTGGCGAGAAGTACCACTTTGAGGTTACTCTCGATATTGCAAATCTCTCGGCAGATGATATTGGTGTAGAGTTGGTGGTTGCAAAACCTGTTGAGGCGGATAAGCCTGCAAATGTAGCCTACTCGTTGCCTTTGGCTCAAAGCCGCATCGAGGGTAGTCGTGTGACATTCGAGTTGGAGTACACTCCACGTAAGACGGGTGCATTCGATATGGCGTTGCGTGTCTTCCCTACAAATGCAAAACTCGCACACCGTATGGACTTTGCTCTTGTGAAGTGGGCTTAAACGGCTGCGACTGTTTGGTGCAAAACGGCTTGACAGGCACTCTGTCAGGTGGTTTTGCACTAAAAATGGTCGGAAAAATAAAAAATATAAATTTTATGCTACTATTTAATAAAAAAATAGTAACTTTACTTTGTAAATCGTAAAAACATCAATATTTATGGCGGGATTAACCTTCGATAAACGCGAACTTGGCAACTTGGAGTATTCACTCCAACGCGAAATGTTGGCAACCGACCGTCGAGGTGGTTATATGAGTACTACCATTGTCGGCTGCAATACGCGTAAGTATCACGGTTTGATTGTTGCACCGATTGATACGACCGACGAGACATACGTTTTGTTGTCGTCGCTCGATGAGACCATTGTGCAGCACGACCAATCGTTCAACTTGGCTCTTCATCGTTTCAAAGGTGTATATGAGCCACGAGGTCACAAGTATATCACTGACTTCGAGTACACACCTTGCCCGACGATTACCTATCGTGTAGGTGGTGTAATTCTCAAAAAGGAGTTGCTGTGGATTCATAAGCGTACGCATCTGATGATTCGCTATACGCTTGTAGATGCACACTCCGAGACAACTTTGCGACTTCGTCCATTTTTGGCGTTCCGTAACAAGCACGCCTTGTCGAAGGCCAATATGTATGCCAATGTTCGCTCCTATCCTGTTAAGAATGGTGTGAAGAACCGCCTCTACGACGGATTCCCTTGGTTGCATATGCAGATTAGCAAGGATGATGCACAATTTATCCCTGCTCCGGATTGGTACTACGACTTTGAGTATCCGAAGGAGATAGAGCGTGGTTATGAGGGCTACGAAGATCTGCTCACTACGGGATACTTCGAGATGAAAATTCAGAAGGGCGAGAGCATAATCTTCTCTGCGTCGGTTGATGAGATGCAGTCGAGCGAGGATATCGTAAAGACTTTCGATGCCTCGATTGCTCGTCGTACCCATAAGATTGATTTCCGCAGTTGTCTGCACCACTCGGCACGTCAGTTTATCGTTCGTCGTCCGGGTGATCGCACCGAGGTTATAGCCGGATATCCGTGGTATGGTGCAGCGGGACGTTCTACCTTTATTGCTCTTCCGGGTCTTACACTCGAACAGGGCTATAAGGAGGATTGTATTGATGTCCTTGATACGATGGTTCGCGATATGCACAATGGCGATTTTTCAGGTAGTGCCTCTGCCGAGGTGGCTGCCGATGCTCCGCTGTGGTTCTTCTGGACTTTGCAGCAGTTGGAACGCTCGATTGGTGCTTCGGCAATTTGGGAGCGTTACGGCAAGGCAATGAAGAGCATATTGGCGGCATATCGCAGTGGATTCTTTGGCGGTTGTGTGGCTCTGCACGAAAACGGTCTTATTTGGGCAGAGCGTGAGGGCTATGCACTGACTTGGATGAATAGCGTTGTAACTGGAGTGCCACAGACACCTCGTGCAGGCTATGTAGTCGAGATAAATGCTTTGTGGTACAATGCTGTATCGTATGCGTTGGCTTTGGCAAAGAAGTGTGGCGATAAGGAGTTCGTTGCAGAGTGGAAAGAGCTTCCAAAGCGAACAAAAGAGTCGTTCGTTGCACGATTCTATCTCAACGATAAGGGCTACCTTGCCGATACGGTTGATATGCGTAGCGTAAATGCGCAGATTCGTTGTAATCAGATTATCGCTTGCGGTTTGGAGTACTGTATGCTGGACGAATCGCAGATTGTAAATATTCTGCTTACCGTACGTCAGCACCTGCTTACGCCTCACGGCTTGCGTTCGTTGTCGCCGGAGGACCCTGCATTTGAATCGACCTACAAGGAGAACCCGATTGAGCAGGAGGCTGCAAGTAAGAATGGTGCTGTTTGGGTATGGCCAATGATGTTCTACTACGAGAGTATGTTCAAGTTGGAGGGCGAGCGCTTCTTGGCAAAGGGTGAAGAGATGTTCGAGGCTTTCGACGACTATATTCAGACATACTGTATCGGTTCGATTGCAGAGTACTACGATGCAAACCCTCCGTTTGCACCTCGTGGAGCCTTCTCGCAGGCGTGGAGCGTAGCGGCACTGCTCTATATTCGACAGTTGCTCGACTCGATGGCAAAGCCAAAACGTAAGGCGTGCAAGCGTACAGCTGCTGCCAAGTGTAAAGATGTTAAAAAGACAAAAAAGTAGAGAAATATGAGGGTAGTAATGTTGGGCTGGGAGTTTCCACCCCATATCGCCGGTGGTCTGGGAACAGCCTGCTACGGAATGACGCGAGGTTTGGCTCGCAATGGCGTAGATGTAACATTTGTGATGCCTCACGCATCGGGTGACGAGGATCAACGTTTTGTCGATGTTGTCAATGCAAGCGATGTCGAGACGGTCTTTGGTAAGGTGTCGAACGATTCGGCAGATATTATCGAGAAGATGTCGTTTATACATATCGACTCTAACCTTGTACCTTATCTCTCGCCGGAGGATTACGAGACCTATCACGACGAGTTTGTAAAGACGGGAGAACGCCGCTGGGAGACCTCCGATATTTGGAGTCAGCGTTATACATTCTCCGGCAAGTATGGAGCCAATCTGTTGGAGGAGGTTGCTCGCTATGCGATTGTTGCGGCACAGGTTGCACGCGATATGGAGGGGCAATTTGACGTTATCCACGCTCACGATTGGCTTACATATTTCGCAGGTATTGCAGCAAAACGTGTGTCGGGTAAACCGCTGGTTGTGCATATGCACGCAACCGAATTTGACCGTTCGGGCGAGAATATAAATACACAAACCTACGCTATCGAGCGAGCTGGTATGCACGCTGCCGACCGAGTGATTGCTGTGTCGAATCTTACTCGTAACATTATCATAAACCGCTACGGTGTTCCTGCCGACAGAGTTGTTGCCGTACATAATGCAGTGCGTTTTACGAGCAAGGATGCAGCTCTTCCGGAGCGTGGTGTTGATGATAAGATTGTTACATTCCTCGGTCGTATTACCTTCCAAAAGGGTCCCGATTACTTTGTTGAGGCAGCAGCCAAGGTTTTGAAGCGTTGTCCGAATGTGCGTTTTGTGATGGCAGGCTCGGGCGATATGATGAATCACGTTATTCGTCGTGTGGCTCGTCTCGGTATTGCCGACCGCTTCCATTTCACCGGCTTCTTGCGTGGTGATGACGTTAATAAGATGTTCCAACTCTCCGACGTATTCGTGATGCCTTCGGTATCGGAGCCATTCGGTATTGCTCCGTTGGAGGCTATGCGAGAGAATGTTCCTGTGATTATCTCGAAGCAGAGTGGTGTGGCAGAGGTGTTGGACTATGCTGTTAAGGTCGATTATTGGGATGTGGATGCTATGGCAGATGCAATATACGGTCTTGTAACCTATCCTGCACTCTCGAAGATGTTCTCCGAGAAGGGTCTTGAAGAGGTTACCAGCCTGAAATGGAACGATGCTGCGGCAAAAATCAAACGTGTTTACGAGGATGCCATTGCGTCGGTTAAATAGAGTGAGAAATAACAAAAAACAGATGATATGAAGACAGTTAGTTTGTATTTTCAGGTACACCAACCTTGGAGATTGAAGACCTATCGTTTCTTTAACATAGGCAAAGACCACAACTATCTCGATGACTTGACCAACCGTGCTATTATGCAGAAGATTGCTCGTGATTGCTATCTTCCGATGAATGCACTTCTGTTGGGTCTGCTCAAAGAGAATAAGGGTGCATTCCGCATCTCGTTCTCGCTTACGGGTACGGTTGTCGAGCAGTTCAAACAGTATGCTCCCGAAGTTTTGGATTCGTTCCGTGCTTTGGTTGATACGGGCTATGTGGAGTTGTTGGGCGAAACCTATTCGCACTCGTTGGCAGCCGTATCGAGCAAGGAGGATTTTGTCGAGCAGGTAAAGGCTCATACAGCAATGCTTAAACGCGAATTTGGTGTAAAACCAAAGGCATTCCGCAATACCGAGCTTATCTACTCCGACGATATCGGTGCTATGGTTGGAGAGTTGGGCTTTAAGACGATGTTGGCAGAGGGTGCAAAGCATATTCTTGGTTGGAAGTCGCCAAACTTTGTATATGCAGGAGCTGCTGACCAGAGCTTGCGTCTGTTGTTGCGTAACTATAAGTTGTCGGACGATATCGCATTCCGTTTCTCGGACGAGGGTTGGGATGAGTATCCATTGACAGCCGATAAGTTTGCACAGTGGGTTGCCGAGTCGGATGGTGAGGTTGTAAATCTCTTTATGGATTACGAGACCTTCGGAGAGCATCAGAAGGCTTCGACAGGTATCTTCGACTTTATGCGTAACCTTCCAAAGGCTATTCTTAATCGTGGTGATTTGCAGTTTGCTACCGTTTCGGAGAGTGCGGCAAAACATCAGCCTGTATCGGTTATTCACTCGCCACACCTTATGTCGTGGGCAGACGAGGAGCGTGATATCACTGCGTGGTTGGGCAACGACCTCCAAAATGAGGCATTTGCAAAGCTCTATGCGTTGAAGGATAAGGTTAAGTCGTTGAAGAGCGAGGATTTCAACTATGTTTGGAACTTTATGCAGACTTCGGACCACTTCTACTATATGGCAACAAAGTGGCTTTCGGATGGCGATGTTCACTCGTACTTTAACCCTTACGGCTCATCGTATGAGGCATTTATCAACTATATGAATGTGTTGTCGGACTTCCAAATCGAAGTCGAGAAGGCTTTGGCTGCAAAGAAGGCAAAGAAGTCGGTTAAGGCGTAACATTTACGATTAAGTGAAAATAGAGGGGTTGGATGTATGTCCAGCCCCTCTATTACATTATATATAAGGTATGTGCTACTCTATACGGCGAGCACCATCGGATATTACTACGTCATAAATCTTCGGTTCGACACCGAATGCAGCAGGGTATTCGCTCTTTACAGCGGCGACAAACTTGTCGTAAAGCTCCTCTTTAACAAGGTTGATTGTGCAACCACCAAAGCCTCCACCCATAATTCGAGAACCTGTAACGCCACACTTCTCGGCTAAACGTACCAAGAAGTCGAGCTCCTCGCAACTAACCTCATAATCGCACGACATTCCCCAATGGGTTGCGTACATACGCTGACCTACCGTCTCGTAGTCGCCTTTGCCGAGTGCATCACATACATCCAGAACACGCTGTTTCTCGCCGATAACATACTTTGCTCGCTTGTAGTCCTCCTCCGATATTTCGGACTTTATTGACTCCAAATCGGCAAACTCTGCATCACGCAGTGTCTCGATACCGAGAGCCTTTGCAACGCGTTCGCACGACTCGCGACGACGGTTGTAAGGGGAATCTACCAACTCGTGTTTTACACACGAATTTACCAACAGCAGGCGATATCCTTGTGGGTCGAATGGGAAGTATTCAAACTCCATCGAACGGCAATCCAAACGCATTAAACAGCCCTTTTTGCCGAAAATCGATGCAAATTGGTCCATAATACCGCAATTCACACCAACGTAGTGATGCTCGGTCATCTGTCCGACTTTGGCGAGGGTAAATTTGTCGAGTTTGCCCTCGAAAATCTCGTTGAGAGCAAAGGCAAAAGTACTCTCCAAGGCGGCCGATGAGGACATTCCTGCACCAAGTGGAACATCGCCTGCAAATACGCAGTCGAAACCCTTTACATCGACACCTCGCTCGATAAGTTCGCGACATACACCATAGATGTACTTCGCCCAACCCTCCGTAGGAAGATTGTCGGCCGTAAGTGCGAATTGGCAATCTGCCGAGTAATCAATCGAGTAGGCACGAACGCAATCCAAACCGTTAGGGTTGATTGCTGCAACGATACCGCAATCTACGGCACCCGGAAATACGAAACCTCCATTGTAGTCGGTGTGCTCGCCAATAAGATTGATACGTCCAGGCGATGCATAGACTCCATACGAAGTACCAAATTTCTCCGTAAAGAGTTGTTTGATAAGTTGAGTATCCATTTTTATAGTTTTTTAGGTTTTGCAAAATTTCTTACACTAAACAAAGATATAACTTTTTGCAAAAATATCCGAGAGTCCAACCAATTTTTTACCACCTAATCGAAAATTTTATGCTCTAAATTGGTTTCTCCGAAAAAAATTACTACCTTTGCCACGCATTGCCCAGATGGCGAAATGGTAGACGCGCTCGTTTCAGGTGCGAGTGTTGAGAGACGTGTAGGTTCGAGTCCTATTCTGGGCACAAGAGCGGCACTAACCCGAAAAGGTTGGTGCCGCTCTTCTGTCGTTGGTGTTGCCCTGCCCTCTTATAAACGCTTATTTGTTGGAGGGAATGGCAGTGGGGTAGCAACATTGAGCGAGTCCTCAAATGTGCGGCCAAATCGGTCTGTGGTACGGATGCGTAGAGTCTGTACGGTCGAGTCAATCTTCACGCGGAATAGGTGCTGACTCTGATTGCGTCCGAAAGTTAGTTTGCGACCTCGGGCGTTGCGTTGTCTTACGACACTCGTTGCAACGAAGTACAGTGGGTCGTTCTGTGCGATGCGGGAGACTTTCAGTGTGTCGTTTCCCGAAAAAGCTTCGATTGAAGAGCCTGCCTCGTCCTGCCAGAAGTTTATGTAGATATAGTTGTTGAACGACTTTGCACCATAGTTCACCAACTTTGTGTCTTTGAGGTTAAAAATCGCCTTTATATCTTCGTCGTTGCGGTAATGTTCGCCTACACTACGCATATCGTATGCTCGGAAAGTGCGGTCGGGCGACTGTATGGAACGGAATTGCCACTCGATTGAACGCCCGTCGATAGAGAATATCTCTACGCCGGCATCGCTACCATCGGGGCCTATGTGCGGATAGCCGTTATAGAGGGTCTCCCAATCATTTCCCGAAGCCGAGGATATAGAGTGCTCTATGATGTTAGGCATCTCCTTTTGAATCGATAGACGGCGGCGACGTGTGTGTCCGGAGAGGATATGTACCGTCTTGAAGTCGGCAAGCGATACCAACAGAGAGTCGGTGTCGGCTGCATTCGTAAGAGCTCGAATGAGTTTTCCTTTGCTTGTCGAACGGGTAACGGTATGGTGTGTGCAGAGGACAATAGGGGTCGATTTATCCTCAATTTGAGCAAGGTCACGACGCAACCAAGCCAATTGGTCGGCACTGAAACGTCTGTCGAAGTTGCGTTTCCCCTTGATTTCGGTTGCATAGTTGCCGCTACCTGCCTCATTGCGATAGACGGTATTATCCAGCACAACATAGTGTATGTCGCCGATATTCATCGAGTAGAATCGAGGTCCGCAGCACTCTTCGTACAACTCCTCCGATAGGTGATCGACCAGTGGAGAGTGCTCGACTGCACCATCGTGCTCCTCATCGCCGATTACGGTGTATAGCGGCAATGGGTAGCGGAATGATTTTAGAGCCTGCAAAACATCGCTGATATCGAACTCCTGCGAATACCAAGTGTTGCTGTTGCCCATATCGCCAAGCGTAATCGAGTAGGTCGGAATAGAGTCGCGTTTCGACTCTTCGGCTATACGTTTGAGAGCGGGGATAAGGCGTCGTTTTGCCTGTAACAGCGATTCGTTGCTGTAATTTATACGCAGACTTGCCGTTACGACCATCTTGTGACGGCGATTATCGCAAGGTCGGTATTCAAAGTCGTGTCGTTCAACCTTGTCGATATGCTTGCGGTCGAGAGATGCCCAGAATTGAGGGAACATTCCGTTACGACATATCGGCTCGTATCCCGACGGAGTGATTACAAACACCGAACCGTAGAATTTGAGCGATGGCAACATATATACACCCAATGAGTCGGTCTTTGCAAAGAGGGCTCCATCCGATACGGTCACACCCGACAGAGGCTTGCCTTCGCACATAACCCGACCATAGACAGTTGTACCCTTCGTCGGCTCTATATCCTTATTGCTTTTGGGCTTTGCCGTTGCCTCGACCGTTGCGAAAACTGCGAGTGCCGCAAGTATGGTGTAAAATATGTTTCTCATTTCAGAACTATTTTTTAGTTGCATACACAACCTCTTTTGTCTCAAAAAACTCGTGGGCGAACATCTCTGCGATAGGGTATCGTTGCCACTCTATTGGTTTGGTTGCTGCCAACTCCTCTGTCAGGTCGCCGCCTTTAAGGTAGAGAATGCCGTTTGGTATAGTTCCCGCCTGCCCGGGCTCTATTTTCTTCCAAACCCAGCCGACAAAGGTCTTCATATCGGTAACTGCACGCGATACGACATAGTCGAAACGACTATCGATGCTCTCGATGCGGGCATTTACTGTCGTTATATTCTCGATTCCGACACTTTGGCAGACACCCTCGACGACTGTGATTTTTTTGCGTATCGAGTCAATCGCAGTGAACTTTGCGTTCGGAAAGAGGATGGCAAGCGGAACGCTCGGAAACCCTCCTCCGCAACCCACATCGACAATTCGTGCTCCATCGTTGAAACGGCACACGCGGGCAATGGCAAGCGAGTGCAATACGTGGTGGAGATAGAGCGAATCGAAATCTTTTCGCGAAATGACATTTATACGTGCATTCCACTCGGCATAGGCTGCGTAGAGCTGCTCGAATTGGCGGAGTTGTTTTGGTGTCAAATCGTCGAAATACTCTTCGATTATGTGGTGGTCGTACGTCATCTTCTGCTAAAATGTTTTGTTTCCCTCCGTAATCAGATTACACATCATCGAACGCACTCGGAATATACGGGTCTTAACTGTTCCCAACTTCATATCGAGAGCCTCGGCAATCTCCTCGTACGAGTATTCGTCGATGAATCGCATCGTAAAGATTTGTCGATAATCTTCCGGCAGGAGGGCGATATATTTGTCGATTTGAGCCTGTTGTTGGGCGTTGATTATGCTCTCCTCGGGAGTTGGACTGTTTGCGGCAGCCTGACGACCTTCTAACGGAATATTTACCTCCGGATTTAGTGCTTTTGAACGTCGCGAGCGGTTGAAATCCACCAGAGCATTCTTTGCGATAGTGCAAATCCACGCACCGAAGTCGTAAGATGGATTGTAGCGATTGATGTTGATAAATGCCTTTGTGAAGGCCTCCTGCATCAAATCTTCGACATCGTCACTGTTGCCCGAACGCTTGATGAGCATTGCAAATATCGCATCTTTGTAACGCGTGAAGAGTGGCTCGAAGGCACGGCTGTCACCCTCGACCACCATAGCAATCAGCGTACGGTCATCGTATTGTCGATAATCCTTTATCTCCATTCACTCTCACGTTTAGGCTGCGTTATGCGTATGAGCAGACGAACAAGTGGCTCGATGATATCGTATAGTATGCTCCAATTGTGGAGTCGGATTTCGCCCAGTCGGTGTGCCATTCGGCTGCGTTGCCACGAAACGATGATGTAACGCAATGCGAAAGCGACAGCGGCTACAATCTGCAATGTTGAAGGCAGCAATACCATTACGGCAACAAACAGAGTGAAGAATAGCGAGCGAATAATCAACTCGATATCCTCTCGCAAGCGTTCGCCAAAGGTAAAGAATTGACGAGTTATGCCGTTGCGATGTACCATATCCCGCCACCAGCCGACGTTATTTACGACCGACTCGCTTATACGAGCATTAGGTGTGATAAGTACGCTGACATTCGAAGAGGTGGCAATCTTCTTGATGAAGATATCGTCCTCGCCGACATTGTAACCGAGATAGTTGAAACCGCGAACTTTCAGATAGAGCGACTTTGTAAAGCCGAGGTTGTTGCGTGAAGCTTTGATAAAGTTGCCACGAATTGCGGCATTCAGCCATACAACCATCTCGTTGAAACGATATTTGCGGAAAAACAGATTATGCCAACCCGCCATAACCTTCCAATTCGAGTATCCGACAACGATATCTCCATATAAAAATCCTTTTGCCATAAATGACAACCAGCGATTGGAGTCGGGGGCTGCTTCGGGTGTGGTAATTATGATATGTTCGTTTGTGGCGGCTTTGATACCGACATTGATTACCATCTTGTTGGTTAGCGGATATGCCGTTGATATATGCGATGTGTGCAGATGTGGATAGATCTGCTTCAACTGTTCGAGGTCGGCATAAAAGTTGGTATCGTTGCCAACATATACCACAACAACCTCGTAGTTTTGCTTATCCTGTTCGAGCAGCAGATGAAGTGTCTCATCAATATAGTGATTATTCTCCGACATCATCGGCACGATAACCGATACGGGAGGCTCCTCTTGCAATATTTGGGGACGACGCACAAGCCGAAATTTTGTCAATGCACCATAACGACAAAGGCAGACGATGTCGGCTATTGCCATAATGATAGCAGCCGCTGTAAGCAAAACGCCAAACCAGCCGTAATTCTCTATGAATGAAATTATTGTATAGGAGATTTGTTCCATTTAATCAGTTCGGTTTAACAAGACACGACAAAGTTAGGAATTATTATCGAAAGTAAAAAGTAAATGCACCATAGGTGCAAAATTTTTTATCCGCATAGTGTGGCAGACACTGCAATACAGACAAAAAATGACCGCATCGGGTAGTATCGATGCGGTCGTTTGTGTTGGTTGTGCAAATTGTTAATACTTTGTCCAACGCCACAACTCTTTGAGAGTCGGTTTCTTGCCGTGCATAAATATTCCGATACGATAGATTTTCCCGGCAAACCACACCATCACTACAAATGTGGCATATAGCAGCACCAACGACACTATAATCTCCCAAGTCGGGATATCGCTCGGTATGCGGGCCATCATTACGATTGGCGATGTAAACGGAATCATCGAACACCAAACGACAAACGTGGAGTTAGGGTCGTTCATAACCATCGTGGTAGTCACAAATGCGATGATGATAGGCATTGTGATAGGTATGGTAAGTTGTTGAGCATCTTGTGCTTGATCGACACTTGCTCCGACAGCTGCATACATTGCCGCATAGAGCAAAAATCCGCCAATCATAAAGAGCAACATCAGCACGATAAGGCGGGTGATATAACCCGTATCGAGCATTGTGCCTACCGCAGTTATCATCTCTGTATCGACGCCTTGTTGAGCCATCGCAGTCAGATCTGCACCTGCCTTTGCCGCTTCGATGTTGGCAACCAAATCGGTAGGTAGCATTGCCGGCAGAATAACTCCCGAAAGAATGATAAGCAGAACACCCCAAACGGCAATCTGTGTTGCTGCTACGGCTGCTACGCCCAAAATCTTGCCCATCATCATATCGAATGGTTTAACGGTTGCAACCAAAACCTCCAAGATACGGGAGCTCTTCTCCTCGATAATGCTTTGCATTACGATACCTCCGTAGATGGCGAGGAAGAAGTATAAAACAAAGCCGAGAACCATACCCAAAATGCTCGATGCCGCAGCCGAAGAGGCCTTGCTTTCGGTCTCGTCGCTGTTGCGGAAAGTCGTCAGCGAGACGTGTGCCTCGACTTTGTCCATAATCTCTTTGAGATTTTCGATGTTGTATGCCTTCAATCGCTCCGATTCAATCAAATCGTTGAGTTGGCGTGTGATGTCCTCCTCAATCATCAGCGACGACGATGAGTTGGTGTAGAGTTGGGCACTGTTTTCGTTTTGGATAATATCATCCCCGATATACAATACACCGAAATCTTCGTTTGCCAGCGAACGCTTCAACTCCTCTTGCAGGTCGTCGCTTTCGGCCTTGATAAACTTAACATTTTCGGTCGCTTCCAGGCGCTCGAATACGATTCCGCTGCGGTCGATTACCGACAATTCGCGTGCGTCGCTCTTGGCGAAAATCATAATAAGTGTCGGAGCCGTACCCAATGCAAGCAACAATATCGGCATCAGCAACGTGGTGATGATAAACGATTTCTTATATACACGCTCCTTGTATTCACGAGCGATTATCAGTCCTATCTTGTTCATAATCTCTATGCGTTTTAATTGTTGAGAGTTCCGTTTACGGCACGAATAAATATGTCGTTCATACTTGGGATAATCTCGGTGAAACTACGCAACTCCACGGCGTCGTTAAGCACTGTGATTACGTTTCGTACATCGTCGTTATTCTCGATATGAATTTTGGCACTTGTCATACCTGTCAAATCGCTCTCGCAGTCCAAAATTTCGCAAATCTCTGCTGCTTTTGTCGTGAAGAGTTCGTTGTCGCCGCGGAATTGTACAGTGAAGATGTTGCTACCGTGGCTGTGACGAATCTGCTCTACATTGCCCGAAAGGATGTTTTTCGATTTGTTAATCAGTGTGATATG
>JAFVXS010000023.1 GCA_017501025.1 Alistipes sp. | reverse complement strand
CACAAGTATTCCAGAGATTCGTCAAGCGTTGATTACAGCCAACGAGCCATCCGACAAGCCGACACTTATCATTGGTCGTACCGTAATGGGTCGCGGTGCTGTTACAAGCGACGGTTCGAGCTTCGAGCATATGGTATGCACTCACGGACAGCCTCTCTCGGCAGCAGGTGCCGATTTCGCTGCAACGATTCGCAACCTCGGGGGCGATGCAGAGAATCCGTTTACTATCTTCGACGAGAGCCGTGCTATATATGAAGAGCGTAAGGAGGCACTCCGTCAGCATATTGCAGAGCGTAAGGCCGTTGAGGCAGAGTGGCGTCAGGTAAATCAATCTCTCGCCCTCAAACTCGATATGTTCTTGACAGGTAAGCTACCTCAAATTGACTATCGTTCGATTGAGATGAAACCTGACCAGGCAACACGCAGCGCTTCGGCAACCGTATTGGGCGTATATGGCGAGAAGGTTGAGAATATGATTGTTGCATCGGCCGATTTGAGCAATTCGGACAAGACCGACGGCTTCCTCAAAAAGACCAAGGCATTTACCAAAGGTGATTTCAGCGGCAAGTTCTTCCAAGCAGGTGTTTCGGAGTTTACAATGGCTTGTATTATGAACGGTATGGCTCTGCACGGTGGTGTAATTCCTGCTTGCGGAACATTCTTCGTATTCTCGGACTATATGAAACCTGTCGTTCGTCTTTCGGCATTGATGCGTCTGCACGTCATCTATATCTGGACTCACGACTCGTTCCGCGTTGGCGAGGACGGACCTACTCACCAGCCTGTTGAGCAGGAGGCTCAAATCCGCCTTATGGAGCATCTCCACAACCACCACAACGAGCGTTCGATGGTTGTTCTGCGTCCTGCCGATGGCGACGATACCATTGCAGCGTGGAAGATTGCACTCGAAGAGCATCGTCCTGTGGCGTTGATTCTCTCGCGTCAGAATATCAAGAATCTGCCTACTTTAAGTGCTTCCCGTCGCGACGAGGCGATGCAGGCACAAAAGGGTGCTTATATCGTTATGGACTCTGCAAAGCCAAAGGTTGTATTGGTAGCAAGTGGCTCGGAGGTAGCTACATTGGTTGAAGGTGCAGAGATTCTCAAAAAGGATAATATCAACGTCCGCGTAGTCAATGTAATCAGCGAGGGTCTCTTCCGTGACCAGCCAAAGTCATATCAGGAGGCTATTCTTCCATCCGACATCGTGCGTTATGGTATGACCTCGGGTCTGCCTGTAACACTGCTCGGATTGGTTGGCTCGTTGGAGAATATTCACGGCTTAAACAGCTTTGGATACTCGGCTCCATATAAAGTACTCGACCAAAAGCTTGGCTATAACGGCGAAACCGTCTATAACGAAGTTATGAAGTTGCTCGGCAAATAGTCCGGCAATAATATAAAATCGAAAGCGGCACGATAAACTCGTGTCGTTTTTTTTGTTGGCAGCAACAATATAGGACAGATAGGACAGATAGGACAAAAAAATGGCGAAGCGGAAGCATACTTGCGTATGTGACCGTTTCGCCAATCGAGTGGAAGACAGGAAACACCTCCCAACCTACACAAGAAAAAAATTGATTTTGGGTGTGGGTTTACAACGCTCACGAAAAATGGCGAAGCGGAAGCATACTTTGCGTATGTGACCGTTTCGCCAATCGAGTGGAAGGCAGTAAACACCTCCCAACATACACAAGAAAAAATTGATTTTGGGTGTGGGTTTACAACGCTCACGAAAAATGGCGAAGCGGAAGCATACTTGCGTATGTGACCGTTTCGCCAATTAAGTGGAAGGCAGGAAACACCTCCCAAAATCAATTTTTTAAGCTACTGCCGACGAAATCAAATAAGTCGCTGCAACAGTCAAAATTGCGTACAACTCTGGGAACGCACCGAGAATAAGGGTCTTACCCATAACGTCGTGACCGTTACCGATAGCTGCGATACCATTCGCACAAACCTTACCCTGATAGATTGCAGCAGCAAGATTCACGATACCAACCAACAGACCAGCACCGAATACGGCTGCTGCCTGCAACATAGTAATCTCGGCTGTCAGAAGGCCCTGTACCATAAAGAAACATACGAAGCCGTAAAGACCCTGCGAGCCCGGAAGGGCCGAAAGAATCATATAACTACCGAAGGCATTGCTATTCTTCTTCATAGCACCAACGGCTGTCTGACCGCAGATTGCTGTACCTACTGCCGACGCAATACCTGCAAGACCTACCATCAAGGCAACTCCTACATAAGCCAAAATTAAAGCTGTTGAATTCATAATTGTAATTTGTTTTTAAGTTATTAAATTTTGTTTATTGTTTCTCTAAAAATTTTACTCCTCATCGGTTAGTGGCTCAAATGCTCGTGTGGACATCTCGAAACCTGCATTCTTGTAGAACTCTACAAAAGTGAGTCGCATAGGGTGAACAAACGACGAGATGCTCGACATAAAGAGGTTGATACCGTGACCAACAAGCAGAATGGCCGTAGCTCCCAAAATTTGGAAGATAGTAGCGACCGTAAATTGTTCTATACCGCTATCAAGTCCCGTAAGACCCATAGCCAACGAGTTGAACACCTGTGCCAACACACCACCCGACAAACCAATAGCGAAGAGTCGGATATATGACAGCACGTCACTCAACAGACCCGTTATATTATTATAGGTATCCCACAAACCCGAAGCGAAATTGAGCAACGGATTGCGATGGATATCGTTGAGCAGTAACATAAACACCAGACCAACACCCAATGCAATATAATATGCGGTCGATGAGAGCGTAAAGCCCGGAATAACCCACGATGGATCGAGCATTTGCAGACCTCCTGCCAAGCACGACGACACCAACACGATAAACCAACCCAAAGTCGAGAAGGTCGATGTGATACCAAATGTGCGAGCCTTGAACACTATATTGAGGAACATTCCGAAGATAATCTGGAATACACCCAACGCCAAAGCCCACGAGAAGAACTTGCCCTGGAAGTCAAAGAATGGCGACTCCTCAATCGATGGATAACCCAACAAATCGGGAATACTCATACCGAACAGAGAGCCGGTATAGAGACCAAAGAGTGCTGTGGCTCCACCACAAATCATCGTAAGGCTCGACACCTGACGCATCTTTGCTCCACCTTTAAGGAAGAGTGCAAGACCCAACGCAAAGATGATTGAGCCATAACCCGCATCGTTCAAACATATCGCAAAGAACAACATATAGAACGGAGCAAAGAATGGTGTCATATCCAATGTGCCATACTTTGGCAGTGCATACATACCACCAATAAGTTCGAAGAGACGTGCAAAGCGGTTGTTCTTCAACTTAACAGGCGTATTATCCTCCTCGGTAGGTTTGCTCTTAACATATACAAGATTTGGAGTGTCGTTGAGCAGCGAATCTACCGCATCTGTATTTGCGGCCTCTGCCCAACCCTCGACAACAAGCAGAAATCCCTCGGCAGCAGTCGATGCAGTAGCGTTAATCTGCACATTCTGCAAACGAACTTTCAAAGCCGATAATTCGTGCTGAATCTCCGCCTGCTGTTTAGCACACGCCACAAGAGTCTCCTCGGCGTGGGCAATTGTTGCATTTCGCTCATCGATAGTTTGATGCAGCTCGGCAAGGCTCATCGTCGGAGCCTTCAACTCTTGTGCATCAATCGACAATTCGTCACTACCATTGCCTATAACAACAAAGCGTACCATACCGCCAACGTTGCTAATCTCGACAATGTTCTGCACAGAACCCAATGCTGCCACAATCTCCTCAAACACAGCCTCATTAGTTACAAAATAGCGAAGTGCAACACCTGCGGCAGAGAGTTTTGCTATGGTATCAACCGAGAAGTCGCCCCACGGCTCCCACTCTTCACAGAGTTTTTGCAAGCGGGCAACATCGCCCTTTGCGTGAGCTATATCGCGTTGTGCATCACTATATGCAGCAAATACAGAGCCTGCTGCAACCGTAGCCGTCGTTGGCTCATCCTTTAATGGAGCAAGCACTGCAAGAGCCTTACTGCGAGCCTCGATATCGAGCAACAGTGTGCGGTCATCCTCCGAAGGCTCCCAGCCCGTAGTGGTTATATCAACCATACCGAGATGACGCAACGACTCGATAAAGCGGTCGGCATCGGAGGCCATCAGCACGACGTTATATTTCATCATCTTAACAATCATTGTTGGCTGCCCTCCTTTGCAGATGCCTGTTGGCGTGTTTTGACGATCTTCTGTGCCGATTTCGACAAGTTCTCTTCGTCCTCCATAAATCGTTTAATTTTTCGTATGGCGTCCTCATAACCAGGTATCTGCACCTTCTCGTAGAGGTTCACCTTTTGAGTAGTCTTGCGACGTGCATAATCCAGCAACTCCATCTGACGATTATAGACCTCGAACTCGATACCCAATCGTGCAATACGTTTGAGCAAATCTATTCCATCGCCATACCAAGCCGGCGACGAGAATAAATCGAAAGGTTTTTCATCGAAGATGATATTTTGCAAGAGCGGAATACGCACTCCCGCGATTTTCTGTGTCAATAGTTCAACATCAGAAATTTTGAGCAGCGTACAATCAAACTCACCCCACAATGCTACCATATAGTCGTACTCGGCAACAAGTGCCTCGAACTGCTCACGGTAGTCGGCAGCAGAGTCCTTCGCCCGCTTAACTTCGGAACGCAGAGCCGACTCCTTACTCTTGATGGTAGGGAGTGCCTTCTGTCGCATTTTGAGCTGTTTACCGAGCTCTCCGAGCGAAGTCTTGTTATATTGAAATTTGATT
>JAFVXS010000202.1 GCA_017501025.1 Alistipes sp. | reverse complement strand
AGATTACCATACCGAAAACGACTCGTTCGTTTTACGAAATTCAGAATAGCCGCAGCACTCCTGCCTACAAACGTCGTCACTACAAACTTATAACCGTGATACAGGGCAAAGGTAATGTTATTAAGGGTGATGCGACAAACGATGATAGCAACACTATGGAGGGTGCCGACAGCACTACTCTTCAACTATTCTAAATACAGCACACTATGGAGTCTATTGTAACATTTAACGGATTTGATGCACAGGTAATCTTTATGATTGCAGCCGAAATTGTGTTGCTGTTGCTATCGGGTATAGTATCGTCGTCGGAGGTGGCATATTTTTCATTATCGCCGGCAGATATACGACGCCTAAAACGCAGTGAGAGTATGGCTTCCGATAGTGCAATAAAGTTGCTCGAAAAGCCCGATATGCTGCTTGCCACTATCTTGGTGGCGAACAATATGGTCAATATCGGCATTGTCGTTATATCGACCTACATAATCGACTCGTTGTTCACATTCCACCACTACAAATTCCTTGTAAACGGAGTCTTGGTGACCTTCCTCCTGCTGTTGTTTGGCGAGATTTTGCCAAAGATGTTTGCACAGAGCAAAAACGTATCTATCGCATTGGCTATTTCGCAACCACTTCGTTTTATGCGTTGGTTGCTCTATCCGCTGTCGTACGCATTGGTTCGTGTGAGCAATCGTATCGGCGAGATGGCTCAACACAATGTCGATATCTCGATTGAGGATTTGGCAGACGCTGTCGATATGGCGACGAGTGGTTCAACCGAAGAGCAGAAGATTCTGTCGGGTATCGTCAATTTTGCATCGCGAGAGGTCGAGGAGATTATGCGTCCACGTATGGATATCGTAGCCGTGGAACAGACTATGACTTTCAGCGAAGTTCGCGAAATAATCATCTCGTCGGGTTATTCACGTCTGCCCGTATATGCCGACAGTCTCGACAATATCAAGGGAACACTCTTTGTTAAGGATTTGACCGAGCACGCCAATCGTGGCGACGACTTTGGTTGGCAGAGTCTGATACGCGAGCCTTATATGGTGCCAATGCACAAAAAAATCAACTCTATGTTGGAGGATTTTCGTGCCGATAAGGTCCATATGGCAATCGTTGTTGATGAGTATGGTGCTACACAAGGTTTGGTCACTTTGGAGGATATATTGGAGGAGGTTGTAGGCGAAATCTCCGACGAAAGCGATGTTGAGGAGAGCTTCTATCAGCGATTGAACGAGAATACCTACATCTTCGAGGCAAAGACCCACATTATCGATATGTTGCGAGTATTGCAACTCGACGACGCCCTCTTTGAGGATGTGCAGGGTCGTGCCGAAACCATTGCAGGATTGATGCTCGAAATCAAACGCAACTTCCTCAAAAAGGGTGACGAGATTACATCGCACAACATTCGCTTTGTCGTAATGGCAGTAGAGGGACACCGCATCGACAAGATTAAGGTTATTGTTCGACAGAATGAGCAGTAAATTACTGATAGCGACCATTGGCGATTACGACACGCTATGCGATGCTGTGTTGCAGAGCGATGTAGAGGCGGTGCAACACTTCGCATCGCTGCATCGGCAACGCGAATACCTCGCTTGGAGGGCATTGCTCTATGCCGAGTTGGGTCGCAAGGTCGAAATCGGTTACAGGGCGAATGGTGCTCCATATATAATCGATAACGACCAGCTTCATATCGGAGTTTCGCACTGCCGCGATTTGGTTGCCGTCATCGTGGGAGACAAACCGTGCAGCGTGGATATCGAGCGTCGCGACCGTAATTTCCATCGTGCACTATCAAAGTTTATCGGCGAAGAAGAGCAGTGGCTGCTCGATGCAGGAGATGATGCTTTGGCAATTGCTTGGTCGGCAAAAGAGTGTGCCTATAAATGGTCGTCGGGCGATTGTGCTTTGAGTGATATACACATTCATTCGATTGATTACAACAAGGGCATAATAGCATACGATATCGATGGCAAGACCTTCGATAAGATGCATTTTGAGATAAAACCGGAACACATTGTTGTCACAATAGGATAAAGAGTTTAGTTTTGCAGCGTATGAGCAAGCGACAACCATCAACACTTTCGTTGGGTACCGATTCGGTCGGCAGCCTGTTGGTGCGGTATGCCACTCCGGCAATTATCGCGATGGCTTCGTCGTCGCTATACCATATTATCGACAGTATCTTTGTCGGACACGGTGTGGGCGGTGCTGCCATTGCAGGTATGGCAATCACTATGCCGATTATGAATATCGCCTCGGCATTTGGTGCAATGGTTGGCGTAGGTGCTGCTGCACGAATGTCGATACGCCTTGGCGAGGGCAATCTGCACGCTGCCGAAAAGACGTTGGGCAACGCCATACTGCTCAATCTTGTTATCGGAGCCATCATTACGCTGACAATGTTTACATTTCTCGACGAGATTCTCGTGCTGTTCAGCGGAGGAGAGGCTGCCCCCGAAACTATCGCCTATGCCCACGACTTTATGACAATCATAATGATTGGCAACATCGTGCAACATATGTATTTGGGGCTGAACGAGCAGATACGAGCATCGGGCTACCCTCGCAAGTCGATGTTAATCATTATGACCGCTGTGGGTATTAACCTTATCCTCAATCCACTATTTATTTTCAAATTCGGCTGGGGTATTCGTGGTTCGGCAGCAGCAACGGTGATGTCGCAATTCATCGCCTTCCTGATTACCGCATCGCACTTCTGTTCGAAGAGTAGTTTTGTACGATTGCGTCGTTCGGCACTGCACTTCGACAAGAAGATTGTCTGGGCAATTATCTCGATTGGTCTTGCTCCGTTCTTGGTAAATATCTGTGCCTCGATGGTCGCTGCATTTGTAAATACCGCCCTTCTTCGATTTGGAGGTAGTGGCTCGATGGATGTCGTACAGGGCAGCAACGGGAATATAGGCGATATATATGTCGGAGCCTACGGTATTGCCAATCGAGTCGTATTGCTGCTTATTATGGTGATACAGGGTCTTAACCAGGGTATGCAGCCAATCGTCGGATATAACTATGGTGCCAAAAAGTACGACCGTGTCCGACGAGCTCTCTATACGACTATCGCCTGCGGAGTGGCTATCGCTTCGGTGGGATGGGTTCTGGGTCAAACGATACCTTCGACTATTGCCGGGATGTTTGTCGATGGAACGAATAGCAAGGAGGAGCAACTGATGATTCAGGCTGCAACACAGGCTCTCCGCACAATTATTATTATGATGCCGCTTGTCGGTTATCAGATTGTGGCGGCTGGATTTTTCCAATATATCGGACACGCCAAATTGGCTATCTTTATGTCTATCACACGCCAACTGCTATTCCTATTGCCGCTGCTATGGACACTGCCACGAGTGTTGGGTGCTTTTGGTGTATGGATTTCAATGCCGATAGCCGACTGTGCTTCGATTATTCTTGCCACGATTTTCCTTATAAGCGAGGTGCGTAAATTAAAGAGCAAGTCGCTCGCCCAATCGCTACGTTAAGGCTCGATTATTGCCCTACGAGCGAGTGTGAAACACTCTCCCCACATAGCACTGCTGGCAGCAAATGCCCTTTTAGGTGCCAACTTTTCGTTCTATGCATCACTCTATGCAGAGGGGGTAGGCTATGCCGAGATATTCCTAATGCAGATTGTCGTTTCGGCACTCATCTTTACACCTTTTGCAGGTCTCTTCTACCGTTCGCACAAACGGCTGACACTCGAAGACTTTGGCTCAATATTCACGATTGCTCTGGTAGTGATATTCGGATGGTTATATCTGCTGACTCGCGGAGCATCGCTCACAAACCCCATAGATGCCTCTACACTCTCGACCATAGGACCAATCGTTACACTTATAATTGCTTATACGACCCGAGCCGAACTTCCGAGTAAGATGCACATCGCAGGGATGGTAGTTGCGTTGGCGGGAGCAGTTACAATGCTTATCGACCGACGAATCACCTCCGAAGGCTCCTCTACTATATATATAGGTGATGCGTTGGTCGCTATCAGTGTCGTTGCAGCGGCTATTCACACCACACTTGCCCGACAGCAGCTGCAACGCTATGGTGCATTGACGGTTATTGCCCTCTATTTCGCCATTGGAACAACTCTGGCACTACCCATATTATGGAGCAACTTTATTGCACTTTTGCACCGTAACATCACCGCAGCAATCGGTGCCGAAATGCTCTATATTGCTCTGTTTGGCACGGTACTACCCTTTTGGCTACTCTATACAGCAACTCCGCAAGTGAGTAGCTCCGTTGCTGCCTCTTATCGATATATGCAACCGCTTACAGCAATAGTGATGGCTATTGTACGAGGGCAAACTACCCCCGACAATACGAACATTTTAGGAATGATAGTGATAATTTTCGGCGTCATACTGCTTGGAGTAGCCACCGAACGTAGTTCTGCTACCTTATGATACGGAACTCGCCCTGCTCGCCAAAGGCTATGATTGAGCTCGGTTTCAACGTCGGACGACCCTGAAAGCGAGGATTTACAACAAAATCTACCCCATCGATAATCTCGCGGACAACATCTGCCAACGTTGCAGCGGCAGCCTCTCCCGAGATATTTGCCGAAGTCGATACTATCGGGCGACCAAACTTACGAAGCAGTGCCTGACAAAATTGATGATTCGGAACACGAACACCCAACGTCTGCTCTTCGGGAATCAGATTTGCAGCCAAACCTCTTGCTCCGGGCAGAATCAATGTCAGTGGCTTTTCGGCCATCTCCATCACCTCGAAAGCGATTGCAGGAGCCTTATCGACATATCGCACCACCATATCGGCATCGCTACACAAGACCAACATCGAGTGTTTATCCGTACTGCGTTTCAAAGCATAGATACGCTCGACAGCATCGCTATTTGTCGCATCACAACCTATGCCCCACACCGTATCGGTCGGATATAAAATTATGCCGCCACGACGCAGCACCTCCAATGCAAGTTCAATTTCCCGCTCCATAATCACCGCTATATTAAGTTTTCGACGACAAAGGTAGTAAAATTTGAACAAGCCGTAACATTTTTTGCAATATTTTGACAATCGTCCATCGTATCTGCACCAACAAAAACTCTCTAATATATTTGAAATTACAATAATAAATTTATAATTTTGCATCGCCGAAAGTACCTTTTGGCACACGAATAAGCATAAATTAAAAAAATCGAATATATGGGAAGAGCTTTTGAATATCGCAAAGCGAGAAAGATGAAGCGTTGGGGTCATATGGCTCGCGTCTTCACAAAGATTGGTAAGGAGATCGAAATCGCCGTTAAAGCAGGTGGTTCCGACCCATCATCGAACACACGTCTTCGAATCCTGATGCAGAATGCCAAGGCAGAGAATATGCCGAAGGAGAATGTCGAGCGTGCTATCAAGCGTGCAACCGAGAAGGATGCAGCCGATTACAAGGAGGTAGTTTACGAAGGTTACGGCCCTAACGGCATCGCATTCCTGGTTGAGACTGCTACCGACAACACAAACCGTACGGTTGCCAATATCCGTATGTACTTCAACAAGTGCGGCGGTACGTTGGGTAACTCGGGCAGCGTAGCATTTATGTTCGACCACAAGTGCGTATTCAAATTCAAGGCCGAGGGT
>JAFVXS010000201.1 GCA_017501025.1 Alistipes sp. | reverse complement strand
TCACAACCGCCACATTGAGCGAATACTTCGTAACGGCGGCATTGAGCAGTTCGTCGATGTACTTCGAGGACCTGCCGATGACCCCTACATCAAAGACAGGCAAATTCTGGCCTGCCGACCAATTGAGTTTTATGGCTTACTCGCCCGAGGAGGCACGTCCATCGTCGTTCTCGGCACCTGCAAGCCGATGGGAGGCGACATTTACATATACGATGCCAGTACCTGCGGGTACGAACGATGCCGTATCGCAACCCGACTATGTATATTGTCTGAAACCCGAGGCGGCAAAGACGTCGGAGGCTATCGATTTGACCTTCCACCACGCATTTGCGGCGTTGCAGTTCAAGACGGGCGACATACCCGAAAATATGGTTGTCACAAGCATATCGTTGAAGGGTATCTACTCGACTGCAACCTGCACATTCTACGAGAATGCGGGCGACTTGGCGTTCGATTGGAGCGGACACTCCAACACCTCCAAAAACTATGTGCAGGCGTTCAACAAGAGCGTAACCGATGGCGTAGCAATCAACTCGGCAACCCAAACATTTATGGTGGTACCACAAGAGTTGCCTGCCGCAGCGGTATTCCAATTCGACTTTACGGTAAATGGCCGTGCGTACTCGCTCTCAAAGACTTTCCAAGCGTTGAATATCCTCGAATGGGAGGCGGACAAGGTCTATACCTACACGCTGAACATCAACGACGAGGTTGAGATTGATGTATCAAGCGAGGTGAGCAACGACTACACAATCTGCGAAAACCCCCAAATCACAAATAACGGTCTGACATCGGTATATCTGCGTGCAGCGATTGTCGGCTGTTGGGAGAAGGAGATCGACGGCGAGTGGCAGAGTATCACTCCGTGGAACGACAACAACCTCGCAACACCGGTTTACGGTATCTTCGATTGGGGAACTTCGTGGAGCACCTATTGGGTAAAGCATACCGACGGCTTCTACTACTACAAGCAGATTTTGCCTCGAAAGACCTCGGTTGCCGCTCCGTTATTCGTCGATTACGAGTTGCAGCAGGACCCTCCGGCACTTAATGCCGAGCTGCGAATACATATTATCGTGCAAGCCGTTGTAGCCAACGACGAGGGCAAGGCTCAATGGAGTTACCTCTCGACGCTCTTCCCATAGAAGCCGTCGCCTAAAAACCTATAACGAAATGATAAAGAAGATACTACATATCGCAATCATATCCCTGCTGCTCGCCATAGGCAGTTGCCATACGGCGTGGGGTTGGTCAACGGTCAGCGTAGCTTACACAGATCTCCCATCGTCGGGTAATTGGGGTACAGCAGGAAAAACTACAAATATTACAGGCTCGGGTACTATCAACTTGACAGGTAATATCAACATTCTTGGTCCTATGGCTATCCAAAACGGAACAATTACGATTACCAATAAGGATGTCAATAAAGAGATTCAAATTACCTGGAAAGGTACTTGTGGAACAAGCGATGAAGATGAAGAGAGAAGTATGTTCCGTATCCGTACAGGTAATACGCTCAAAATCATCGGTCACGACGGTTATCGTATCTATATAGACGGCGGTGCAACGTGGGATAGAACAAATGGTCTGTATTTGGAAAACGAAGAGGCTGCTGCTGCCGGGCAATATCTTACACCAGACTATTTCAAGCCTGCAAGCGGATGTAAAATACTCTATTCGGGTCTTATACACTCATTTGGCACACTCCAATTGGATTATGTCAATCTGCGTAATACGTACACTACCGACACATCTCACGCAGCGGCTATTACAGTCGAGAACAATGCAAGCAGCGGTACTACGAAACTCAATTACGTCCACTTCTACCGACTTGTAGCAGCTTTGGCTCCTGCAATATTTCTGCGTGGTAGCTCAACCGTAGCCGATGAAAATGCAACCAAAGTTACGATGACCGGTGGCTCAATACGTTGTTGCCGTTCGCAAGGAGCCCAAGGAACAAGCCCGATTCGTACAAATGGTACTACCGACTCATCGCTGCTTTTGAAGAGTGTCAGCATATTCTGCAACTACTCCGTAGGTGGTGGAGGTGCAATTCAGTGGAATGCATCGGGCGGTAAAAACAAAGGTACAAAACTTTCGCTCGATGGTTGCAAAATCTATCGAAATACATCT
>JAFVXS010000200.1 GCA_017501025.1 Alistipes sp. | reverse complement strand
CGGTCTTCAACTCAATCATCTGCACATATTCGGCAACCGAAACACGGTCACGCTGTTCGAAATCCATATCGTATTGCTGACCCTCGCAGACCTGTCTTGCCATAGTGTTGAAGAGCGTAAGGACGTTGGCAAGGTGCTCTTGACTTACCCCCTGCAATAGGTGGTATGCCTCGATAAGCATTACGTCGCCCGAAAGGATTGCAACATTTGTACCCCACTTTGCATAGACCGACTCTCGACCTCGACGCATTGCGGCGTTGTCCATAATATCGTCGTGCAGAAGTGTGAAGTTGTGGAAAACTTCGATGGCAAGTGCTGCCGACCATACATTTGAGAGGTTGTCGTCGTACATATTGTATGCCAATGCCGTCATTACGGGGCGCATACGTTTGCCACCCTCTGCCATAGTGTAGCGGATAGGCGAGTAGAGCTGTTGAGGCTCGTCGGCAAGTTGTATATTTGACAATTCGTGCTCAAAAATATCTACAATTTCTGATGGGGAATAACTCTTCATAATAGTAACGTTTTATAACTTTTTGCGGGAGATTTCTCCAATATGGAGAACGTGTCGCCCAAAAACCACCCCAAAGATAGCAATTTTTTAGTTATTATACTCTTGTTTGCAACTAAAACATTCTAACTTATTGTCTAATATTCAGCTAGAATGATAGACAAAATTACAGAAATTTCTCTACATTTGCAAGCAGTTAGCATTCAATCTATCAGTTAAAAAATTTAACTTTATGAGAGATACACAAGATGGGGTGCAATATTAGAGAGAATTATTCAGTTGCAAAGAATGATATAATAACTAATTTTTTAGGGCTTTCCCAAAAAATATTTACCAAACGGCTTACTTTCTAACATATTTTTGTAACTTTGTAAGGTATTGTACGTTTTGTGGCAATGCAAACTCCGATGGAAATCGAGGTTGCACATCGGGACTAAAAACCTGAAACTAACGAATAAAATAACTTAAAAAAACTTGAAATATGAAAAAATTAGCTTTTGGTATTGATATCGGCGGTATCAACACTGCATTCGGTCTGGTTGATGAACAGGGAGAACTTGTTGCAGAGTCGAAAATCTCGACAGCGGCACACCCTTACTACTCGGATTATCCTACTTATGTCGCTTTGCTTTGTCAGGAGATGCACAAACTCTTCGATAGCTTTGCAGCGGATAGTACTTTGGCGGGTATCGGTATCGGTGCCCCAAATGCGAACTTCTACACGGGTACTGTCGATACTCCTGCAAACCTTTGGAAATTTAAGGGCGATGAGCCGGTGCAGGATGAGAAGTTGCGTGTATTCCCTCTGGCAGCGGATATTGCCAAGAGCTTCCCGGGACTGCCTATTTACGTTACTAACGATGCCAATGCAGCAACTATCGGCGAGATGGTCTATGGTAATGCTCGTTGGATGAGAGATTTCGTGATGATTACACTCGGCACGGGCGTAGGTTCGGGCTTTGTGGCTAATGGCGAGATGATATATGGTCACGACGGTTTTGCAGGCGAGGCGGGACATATTGTTATCGAGCGTGGTGGTCGTGAGTGTGGTTGCGGACGTCGTGGCTGCTTGGAGGCATACTGCTCGGCAATCGGCGTTAAACGTACCGCTTTTGAACTTATGGCAAAACTCAACGCTCCATCCGAGTTGCGTAGCATTCCGTTTGCGGAGCTTGACTCGGCACAGGTGGCAGCAGCGGCAGCCAAAGGGGATGTTATCGCATTGGAGACCTTCCGTCTGACAGGTATGCGATTGGGTCAGGCGTTGGCCGATATCGTGACTATCACTTCGCCAAAGGCGATATTTATCTTTGGTGGTTTGGCAAAGGCGGGAGATCTGCTCTTTGACCACGTTCGTCACTATATGGAGGAGTCGATGTTGTTCGCCTTCAAAAACAAAGTTCAGGTGCTGCCTTCGGCTCTGCAAGATAAGAATGCAGCGATTTTGGGAGCCTCTGCACTCGTTTGGAAAGAGCTCGATAAATAGAACCACTAATTTGGGGCGGGGTAACACTCGCCCCAATTTATCAAAAACAGAGCAGGAATGAGGACAAAAGAGCGATACGATGCGATAATCGACTACTTTGAGCGAGCAATGCCCGAGGCGGAGAGCGAGTTGAACTTCTCGTCGCCGTTTGAGCTGCTTGTTGCGGTAATTTTGTCGGCACAATGTACCGACAAGAGGGTCAATATGGTCACTCCGACATTTTTTGCGACATTTCCGACTCCGCAAGCTTTGGCAGAGGCCTCTGTTGAGGAGGTTTACGACGTTATCCGCAGCATATCATACCCGAATAATAAGGCTAAAAATCTGGTCGGTATGGCAAAGATGTTGCTCGCAGAGTTTGATGGCGAAGTGCCATCCGATATCGAGCAGATGATGCGACTGCCGGGTGTTGGTCGCAAGACTGCAAATGTCGTAGGTGCAGTGATTTGGCAGCGAGAGGTTATGCCGGTCGATACACACGTTTTTCGCGTATCCCACCGCATCGGTTTGGTGCCGCAATCGGCAAAGACTCCTTATGCTGTCGAACAATACCTCGAACGCCATATTGCAGCACCGCTGTTGCCGAAGGCTCACCATTGGCTCATCCTGCACGGACGCTATACCTGCACAGCCCGAAAACCTAAATGCGAGGAGTGTGGCATCTCGTCGTGGTGTCGAAGATTTGCCCGATTGGAGAAAAATAGTTATCTTTGTCGCTGATGATACTCGAAAAGGCAAAAATAGAGCTTTTGCGACAGATTTTTGAGGAGTCGCAACGAATAGTGATAGTGTCGCACACCAATCCCGATGGTGATGCTATGGGGTCGTCGTTGGCTCTTGCCGAGGTGTTGCAACAGCAGGGACATACGGTACACTGTATCGTCCCCAACCGCTTCCCTTACTATATGAAGTGGGTGCCGAAGAGCAACGAGATTATTGTGCATAACGCCGACAAACTCGGTATTGCCGAGGCTGTGATTGCCGATGCCGACTGCATAGTGTGTGCCGATATGAGCTCTTTGTCGCGTCTCGAACAGTTGGGCGACTCAATCAAGAAGAATACGAAGGCTCGTCGGGTTTTGATTGACCACCACCTCTCGCCAAGTGAGGAGTTCGATGTGATGTTCTCGTTTCCGGAGTCGTCATCGACCGCATTTGTGGTCTATTCGCTGATTGTCGAGATGTTTGGCATTGAGGCTATCGACCAAACTGTTGCGACTCAACTCTATGTGGGTATTATGACCGATACGGGCAACTTTGCATTCTCGTATCTTACACCCGAACTATTCCGAGCCGTTGCCGCATTGAGCGAAACGGGTATCGATATTCCGCAAATCTATAACAACGTCTATAACTCCTTCACCGAGGGGCGTGCAAAGTTGTTCGGCTTTGTCATAAACCGAAAGATGAAGAGCCTTATTAAGGGTACGGTGGCTTATATGTCGCTTACGGAGGAGGAGATGCGTCGCTTCTGGTTTCAGCAGGGCGATAGCGAGGGCTTTGTGAATTATCCGCTGACAATCAAGAAGATGCGTATGTCGGCAATGTTTACCGAACAGAGCGACTTTATCAGGGTTTCGTTGCGTTCCCGAGGCAATGTCGATGTAAACGAGTTTGCTCGTCGTTACTTCGACGGAGGCGGACATCGCAACGCTGCCGGCGGCAAGTCGTTCAAATCGATGGAGGAGACCATAAAACACTATATTTCGGCTGTCGAAGAGTTCCACGCCGAAGGAAAAGTTTAAGAATCGATAGAGATGTTCAAAACCTATATACGACTGCTCAAATTTGCATCGCCAATCAGTCGCTATGCAGTTCCGTACTTCTTCTTTGCAGTACTTCACGCGATTTTCAATACGCTGACCTATGCTTTGATTATCCCGATACTCAACACGATGTTCGACAAGAGTTTTGCATTCGTACCGCAGTACGACGTGCCGCAACTCTCGTTCGATAATGCAACCCTTACACAGTGGCTCAACTACGCATATACACACATCTTTGGCGAGGTGTTCAATATGACCTATGTCTTGGCTCTGTTGTCGGTGGCTGTGATTTTGAGCAACGTTTTGAGCAATGCTTTCCGCTATTTCAGTGCCTATACGGTCGAGCAGATGCGTGCAACGACACTGTTGCGTATGCGTCGTGCGATGTTCGACAATATTGTCAATATGAATGTCGGCTATTTCAGCGAACAACGCAAAGGCGATATTATCTCGAAAATTACCTCCGATGTTATGTCGGTGCAGTTCTGCATTACAAATACGTTGCAGGTGGCTTTTCGCGAGCCGTTCCTCATTATCGGCTATCTGGTGCTGATGATTAAGGTGTCGTGGGAGATGGCACTCTTTGCTGCACTCTTCTTGCCTGTTGTGGGCGTTATTATCGGCTCGATTGTCAAGCGTCTGCGTCACCCTGCCAATCGAATGCAACAGGGGATGGGCGACTTGGTAACCGTTATCGAGGAGTCGCTTACGGGTATCAAGATTATCAAGACATACAACGCCATCGATTATGTAAAGAGCAAGTTCCACACAATCAACAGCGAGATTGCTCGACTGATGTTGTGGATGGCACGTCGTCAGCAGTTGGCTTCGCCTATGAGCGAATTTTTGGGTATTACGGCTGTGGGCGTAGTGCTTGTCTTTGGAGGCTCGCTTGTGATGAAGGGGACGTTGAGTGCTGCGGGATTTATAGCCTTTATTGCGGCATTTTCGCAGATTACCCGCCCTGTCAGAGCCTTTATCGACCAATTTGCCAATATCAATCAGGGAGTTGCTGCGGGCGAGCGTATATTCTCGATTATCGATTGCCAAAGCAGTGTGACCGATGCAGCGGATGCAGTCGATTTCGAGGGGCTGAAAGAGGGTATCGAGTTCCGTGATGTGTCGTTCACGTACGATGGTACGAGGGAGGTGCTTCACAATATTTCGTTTAAGGTTTGCCGAGGCGAGACAGTGGCTTTGGTAGGTGCTTCGGGTGGTGGTAAATCGACTATCAGCGAACTTGTACCTCGATTTTACGATGTAAGCAGTGGCGAGATTTTGGTCGATGGACGACCTATT
>JAFVXS010000022.1 GCA_017501025.1 Alistipes sp. | reverse complement strand
GATAGATAGGAGAGAACTTCCTTGCTGCAATATCGGCAGTCAGTTGGCGAAACATCGTGTCGCTATCTCTGAAACGTGTGGTACTCTTTGCCATCTTAAATCTGTTCTTTCGTTATTTTCAGAATATTTTCGGTGCGGTCGTTGATGCGGAATCTGTCATCGATACGTCTGCCTACAATCCATACAATCTGCTCTTCCGACAGCAGAACATATTGACGACGTTTCTCTACTACGGGAACTTTTTGGTCAATTAAAAAGTCACTGACCTTTTTACGCCCACCCATTCCGAATGGTATGAATGTGTCACCCTCCTGCCAACGACGTAGCGTAAGAGGGTATTTGAGTTTTGATTCGTCCAGCAGAGCCACCTCTTTTGGGGTGTTGTAATCGGTGACGTTGTCGATATCGGTGTGTGCAAACAGCAGAATAGAGTTTCCGCAATAGGCGTGTAAGTCGTTGCGATCGATTTCGATTTGACACGCATCGTCGTCGGCAATCGGAGCAACGACGATATCACCTCTGTCGATGCAGGCTGCGTAGTCGCGTGCAAAGAAACGCTTACCTGTTGCATTCTCTGCAAGAGCGTGACACATAGACTCGACTGTGTCACCCTTAAAGCCGTATGCACTATTCAAAATCTCGTAGATTACAAAATCGCGAGGATAGTTCGAATTTATGCGGTCGATATGTATGCGGTCGCCATATTCGGTGTGTTCTATAACCGTTTCGCGAATGTCGGCAATAGCGGCCTCTATAAACAACTGTGCATCGGTCAGGCGGTAGAGATTACCTCGCATAACGGAGGTAAAGTATGGGTTTGTTTCACGAATTACGGGTAGCAGACCCAGACGGATTTTGTTTCGCAGGTACTTTGTCGAGCGATTTGACGAATCCTCACGATATGGGAGTTTGTTGGCTATCGCATACTCTGCAATCTCGCGACGTTCGGCAAATAGCAGAGGGCGGATAACGTTCATACGACGGCGATTGATACCGGTCAGACCTCGCAGTCCCGTACCTCGCATAAGGTTGATAAAGAATGTCTCGATAGAGTCGTCCGTATGGTGGGCAATGGCGATTATGTTGTAGCCATACTCTTTGCATAACTCGTTGAACCAATCGTATCGGAGTCGGCGAGCTGCCATCTCCATAGATTCGCCCGTACGCTCCATTTCGCCAACCGTATCGAAGCGTCGATTAAAGACCTCTACGCCATATCGCTCGGCCTCGCGGAGCACCATCTGTTCATCCTCATCGCTCTCGCTGCCGCGCAGTAAAAAGTTGCAGTGAGCAACGCCGACATTGTAACCTTGTTGAACAAAGAGCGAGAGCATAACCATCGAATCGACACCTCCCGATACGGCAAGCAAAATCTTGTCGTCGTGTGTGTAGAGGTTGTGGCGACGGTTATAATCGACAAATCGCTGTATCAACGTTTCGTGAGACATACTCTATACTACCAAATATTAACTTCACACTCGATTGAGATGCCGAATTTTTCGAAAACTCGCTGTTGTACCATCTCTGCAAAACGAATTACCTCGCAGCCCGTAGCCTTGCCTGTGGCGTTGATAAGCACCAGAGCCTGTTTCGGATGCACACCAACATTTCCATCGACAAAACCTTTTAATCCGGCTTGGTCGATAAGCCACCCTGCGGCAAGTTTGCAATGACCCTCCGTAGCGGCATAGTGTGGCATATCGGGGTATTGATTCAGCAACTTGTCGGCAATAGCCTGCTCGACAATCGGATTTTTGAAGAAACTGCCTGCATTTCCCGTTACAGCCGTATCGGGCAACTTGCGGCGACGAATCGAACATATCGCCTCCCGAATATTGCGAAGTGTCGCTCCACCGAGTTTCTCGACCTCGCCTACGACGTCGCCATATCCGAGTTTAGGTTGTGGTACCTTCGATAGTCGCATATATACGTTTGTGATAATCACACGTCCTTTGAGAGCGTGCTTGAATACACTTTCGCGATATCCGAAACTGCAATGTTCCGCAGCAAGCGTGACAAATTTGCGTTGTTCGGCAGCAAACATCTCGACGTTGGTTATACAATCTTTTGCTTCGCTGCCGTATGCTCCGATATTTTGTACAGGTGCAGCTCCGACTTTGCCGGGAATAAGCGATAGATTCTCAATGCCCCATAGCGAACGGCTAACTGCCCACTCAACCAGATCATCCCACTCCACTCCGGCACCAACACGAATATCCGTAGATTGCTCATCTTCGGATATGATCTCGATATTGCAGTTGCGAGGTACGATAAGTGTAGGCTCGACATCGTCGGTAAAGAGGATGTTGTTGCAACCTCCGACCACACGCCACTCACCCGTGATGTGTTGCTCGAAAATCTCGGTCAAATCTTCCGCTGCATCGAACTCTATAAGTTGCCGAGCTGTCTGATGCACGTGAAAACTGTTGCGGAGGGTTAAATCCTCGTTGTTAAAGATGCGAATCATCGCTGCAAACTCTTAAAATTACGCGGTAAAGATACAAAAACTATTTCGAGTTTAATGCCCGAATAAAATAAATAATGAAAATGTTGCAAAGTTTTTAGGTTTTTTATAACTTTGAATGAGAAAAACCAATCTAAAAAACTTACCAAAATATGTTTACTCAAAAGGATGTTGAACAGATTTGCCAACACGGTCTGACCGTAGAGGCAGTAGAGAATCAAATCGAAAATTTCCGACGTGGTTTTCCATCACTCAATGTAGTTGCGGCAGCTTCACCAAACGATGGAATAAAGGTGTTGAGCGATGAGGAGTTGAAACACTACATTGCAGCGTACGAAGGTGTTGTGGATGACTTGTCGGTCGTAAAATTTGTACCTGCATCGGGTGCTGCTACCCGAATGTTTAAGGAGCTGTTCGAGTTTGTCAATGATGGCAAACGTGGTGCAGGTATCGACCGTTTGTTGGATAATATCAAGCAGTTTGCTTTTTATCCGGAACTGAAAAAGGTTGTGTCGTCGTTCGATGACGATAAAGCGGTAGTTTCGGCAATTATCGGCAAGGGTTTGGAGTATGGCTCGAAACCGAAGGGCTTGGTGACTTTCCACGCCTATGGAGACGAACAGCGTAAGGCTGTTGAGGAGCATCTTGTTGAGGCGGCACTCTATGGCACATCCAAAGGTGTTGCCCGTCTGCACTTTACCGTATCGCCTGAACACGAGCAGGCATTTATCGAGTTGTTGTGCCAACGTGCAAAGGTCTATGAGAAGCGTTTTGGTGTTCGTTACGACATCACATTCTCGGTCCAGCGTCCATCGACCGATACAATTGCAGTAAATCCCGATAATACTCCGTTCCGTACCGATGATGGAGCGTTGCTGTTCCGTCCGGCAGGTCACGGAGCACTGCTTGCTAATCTGAACGATGTAGATGCCGATATCATCTTTGTAAAGAATATCGATAACGTTACGACAGATGCACAGCGTCAGGACACTATCGACTATAAACGAGCTTTGGCAGGTCTTTTGACCGAGTTGCAACAGCAGACTTTTGCATATCTTCGTGCGATAAAAGAGGGTAGTGCCGATTTGGCTGTTGTGCGTGAGTTTGTTGAGAAGCAGTTGCAGGTAAAACTTCCGGCCGAGTGCGATGCTGCGATGTTGGAGCGACTCTTGGATCGTCCTATCCGTGTATGCGGTATGGTTCGTAATGAGGGCGAGCCTGGTGGTGGTCCGTTCTGGGTTGCAAATGCGGATGGCGTGCAGACCTTGCAGATTGCCGAATCGAGTCAAATCAGCGAGGCGGATATGCACTTGATGAAGAGTGCTACGCATTTCAACCCTGTTGATTTGGTTTGCGGTGTACGTCGCTATGATGGTACGAAGTTCGATTTGAGCCGTTATACCGACCCCGCAACGGGCTTTATCTCGTCGAAATCGAGTGGCGGTCGCGAGTTGCGTGCCCAAGAGTTGCCTGGCTTGTGGAATGGTGCAATGGCCGATTGGAATACAATCTTTGTCGATGTTCCGATTTCGACCTTCTCCCCTGTAAAGGTCGTTCAGGATTTGTTGCGTCCGCAGCACCAATAGAGTTGGGTTATTATCTCTCAAAAATTAAGGGATGGCTAATCTGTTTTAGCCATCCCTTAACTTGTTGCCCCTATGTTTAGAACAAAATCTTTGCTCCGACAAACCAACTGCGAGGCAGCGATGGACCATAAACATAGCCCGAATCACGTTCAGCTCCCTGGTCAAAGTCGTTCTGGTATGAGTTGAAGATGTTGCGAACACCACCATTTATCTCGATGCCGATGTGCTTATAGAGTGTAAATTCGTAACTCAACTTAACGCCCATATCGAAGAAACCTTGTGTCATTCGAGCCTCGTCGCCCGTAATGCCTGCATATTGTACCAACATCGGGCCTGTGTAGTTTGCAGTCAGAGCGATGTCGAATTTACGTACAGGGGTTATGGTCGTAGTGAAGTAGCCATAGAAGTTTGGCGAGCGGAACATTCGTGTTACGGCTGGTGCTGTATCGCTCCACTGCTCTGGCTCCTTGTAGCGACTGCGTTGTGCAGTTACGCCGACTTGGAATGAGAAGAATGGGGAGTAGGCGATACGTCCCTCGATATTGACACCCATTACGGTTGCTCCCGAAGCGTTGTAGCGTTCGTAGATGCGGGCACCATCTGTTGGGTCGTAATATGCACTGCCTGTATTGCCGTAGTCACGCAGAGCGAATACGTCGTTCAAAATGGTGTAGAACGCATCGACTGTGAGATTTGTCTGCACACGACCAAATGTGTGGTACATATCGGCGGAGAGACTGAACGAGTGCGAACGCTCTTCGTGCAGATCGTCAGCCAAACGAATACGGGTACGCTCCGAGCCAACAATCAGGATGTGTAAATCCTCGTCAAATGCTTGTGGGGCACGGAAACCCGATGAATATACAGCACGCAGGTTGATATTGTGGGTAGGGTTGTAACGCAAATTTACACGTGGGCTGAAAATCGCATTATTGACCAACGAGTGCTTGTCCATACGGCAGCCGATAAGGAAACCCCACTTATCGTTTTTCCACTCGTTCTGCAAGAATGCACTGTAAATGTTGATATCTTGCGTTGTGCGAATATCGTAGCCAATCGAGTAGTCGTTCATATAGTCGTAGCAGTACTCTGCACCTGCTGTCAGCTCGGCAGGGAGGAACCACAATTTCTTGAATTTGTAGGAGTACTGACCTCCCGCAACAACCGTAAGGCCGTGTGTTTTTC
>JAFVXS010000199.1 GCA_017501025.1 Alistipes sp. | reverse complement strand
TATTGTGCAAAACGCAATGGACGACCTCGAACAATGGTTTTCCGAGTACACGACGAGCCTAATGTCGATAAATTTGAGCGTTTCAGAGCGTTTATTCGTCGATTTGGCCATCACTTCAAATCTTCGAAAGGTAAGGCGGTTGCCCACGAACTCAACGCACTGCTTGCCGATGTGCGTACTCGCCCCGAAAACAATGTTGTCACAATGCTTGCTATGCGTGCTATGGCAAAGGCCGTATATTCGACCGATAATGTTGGACACTATGGTCTGGCATTTCCATACTATACCCACTTTACATCGCCAATACGTCGCTATCCCGATGTGATGGTGCATCGTATTCTGCAACACTATCTCGATGGCGGTCGTTCTGTCGATAGACGTTCATACGAAGAGCAGTGCGAGTACGCTTCCGAACGTGAAGTTGTTGCAGCCGAAGCAGAACGTGCATCCATCAAGTATAAAATGGTGGAGTTTATGGTGGATAAGATTGGCGAAGAGTTTGAGGGACACGTGTCGGGTATGTCCGATTGGGGTATATTTGTCGAACTGAATGACTCTATTATCGAGGGTATGGTGCCGCTGTCGGATGTGCGTAACGATTTCTATCGTTTCGACTCCGAACGCTACGAAATCTACGGAGAGCGTATGGGGCACGTTATTACGTTGGGCGATGATGTTGTTGTAAGGGTACGTAGTATCGACCTTCGCAGACGTTTGCTGACCTTCTCGCTTGTTGAGGTTGAGGGTGAGAATTTCGAGGAGTACTATGTTACACAACCTGAAAAAGGTAAAAAACGTAGAAGATAATGGCTCTTAACCTGCAAGATGTATATGCCAAATCTTTGGCACTCGAACCTCTTACGTTCGATGAGGTGTACCTGCTCTATGCAGAGGCTCCTTTGGCAGAGTTGGCTATGCAGGCCGATACGCTGCGGCGGCAGTTGGTTGATGATGCCAATGTAGTTACGTGGCAGATAGACCGAAATGTCAATACTACGAATGTCTGTCAATCGGGCTGTCTGTTTTGTAATTTCCATTGCAAGCCACACCAAACAGAGCGACACTATATAACAACCATAGAGGAGTATTGCCAAAAGATAGAGCGAATGTTGGAGCTGGGGGGCGACCAACTGCTGTTGCAGGGCGGTATGCACCCTAAATTGGGCATAGAGTTTTATGAGGGGCTGTTTCGGGAGTTGAAACAACGCTATCCGCAGGTACGATTGCACGCACTCGGAGCCCCCGAAGTGGCACATATTGCACGAATAAGCGGTCTTACTACGCGACAGACTCTCGAACGGTTGGTAGCTGCCGGTTTGGATTCGTTGCCGGGTGCAGGTGCCGAGATACTTGTGGATAGGGTGCGTCGCTATATCTCGCCCGCAAAACCGAGTGTTGAGCAGTGGTGTCAGGTTATGCACGAGGCTCACGAGATGAATCTTCCGACTTCGGCAACAATGATGTACGGACACGTCGAAACAATTGCAGAGCGGATAGAACATCTGCTGCGAATACGCGATTTGCAGGCGGCCGTACCGAAGGGCAATTACGGCTTTATAGCATTTATTCCGTGGATATTCCGAAGCGATGGTACTCAACTCGAACAACGGGGTTTCCATACCCGATTATCGCCATTGGAGTATATCCGAATTATTGCTGTCAGTCGATTGGTGCTGAATAATATACGTAATATTCAGGCATCGTGGCTGACCGTTGGTAAGCAGACCGCACAAATTGCTCTGCATAGTGGTGCGAACGATATGGGCTCTATAATGATTGAGGAGAATGTCGTGCGTTCGGCCGGTGCAAACAATAGTTTCGATGCCGAGGGGATACAGCGAGCAATAAAAGAGGCAGGGTTTGAGCCCCGCCTCCGTGATCAACTCTATCGCTACCGTTAAGGTGGCGATTTTTTTGTTTCTATTCGTCGATAATCGTTACCGATAAAATCAAATCTCCGGGACGAATATCGTCGATAACATCCTCGCCTTCAACAACTTTTCCGAAACAGGTATGCACACCGTCCAAGTGCTGTGTGTTGCGACGGTTGTGGCAGATAAAGAATTGCGAGCCGCCTGTATCTTTGCCACGATGAGCCATCGAAAGCACGCCTCGGTCGTGATATTGACGCTCGGCTGATGTCTCGCAAGGAATTGTCCAACCCGGACCTCCTGTACCGTTGCCGATAGGACAGCCGCCCTGAATTACGAACTCCGGAATTACACGGTGAAATGTCAGGCCGTCGTAGAAACGCGACTCGGCAAGTTTTACAAAATTGGCAACAGTGATGGGCGTCTCCTTCTCGTAGAGCTCCACCTTCATATCACCCTTCTCGGTAGAAATCAATGCGTATTTCATAGTTTGTTATTTTTAATGACATTTAATGTTATCCAACTCTCCATTTTTTAGCCTCTCCACGAGCTTTGGAACACCTTCGGCAGCTCGCTCTTTGATATGTGTTATAGGGTTGCGAAGGAACGAAATCTTCACATCGGCAGGGTCCACAACGTAAATCGGCACGCTACTATCTCTAACATAACCCACCAACGACCCCGCAGGATAGACCGCTAACGAAGTGCCGACTACCACCAAAATATCGGCTTTGCGAATAATCTCCACAGCCCGCTCAAACATCGGTACCGACTCGCCGAAAAAGACGATGTGTGGACGTAGCAACTCCCCATTCGGAGCCCTCTCGTCGAGCCTCTGGTCACGCACACCGATATCGACAATATACTGTTCGCCGCTCTCCTCTCGCAACTTGGTAAGTTCGCCGTGCAGGTGGGTAACTTTGCTCGAACCGGCCCGTTCGTGCAGATTGTCGATGTTTTGCGTAACTATCTCGGTGTCAAAATATTGCTCTAACTCTACAAGGGCCTTGTGTCCATCGTTTGGAGCGACCTCCGCCAATTGGCGACGACGCTGATTGTAAAAGTCGATAACGGTAGCACGATTGCGAGCCAAAGCCTCCGGTGTGCAGACATCTTCGATGCGGTATCGCTCCCACAATCCATCCTCACTACGATAGGTTGCAATGCCACTGTCGGCACTGATTCCTGACCCTGTAAATACAACGACTTTTTTCATCAACACCTACCTCTTAAAATAGATATCGAGCAACTCTTTTGCGGCGATAAACGAACTCAATTTTGCATCGAGAACACGCTGCTCTACATCGGCAATGCGGCTCTCGATTTCGGGGTTGTTATAGAAGTTGCTTTTGAGGGTCTCGTTTATGCTCTCGTACATCCAATATTTATTCTGTTCGTTGCGGTGATGCTCGAAATAGCCATTGCGTTTGATATGTTCGAGGAACTCTTCCACGCCGCTCCATACCTCTTCCAAACCGGTCTTTGCAACCGAAGAACAGGTGTAAACTTTTGCACTCCATCCCGATTCTGGCAGAGGGAAGAGGTGCAGTGCATTTTGAAATTGGGCACGGGTAAAGTTTGCTTTGTTGATATTTTCGCCATCTGCCTTTGTGATAACCATAATGTCGGCCATCTCCATAATGCCGCGTTTGATACCCTGCAACTCGTCGCCAGCTCCCGAAATCTGCAACATCATAAACATATCCACCATAGAGTGTACGGCGGTTTCGGATTGACCAACACCTACGGTTTCGATAAATATAACGTCGTAACCTGCTGCTTCGCAGAGGACTACCGTTTCGCGTGTCTTGCGAGCTACACCACCGAGCGAGCCTGCTGATGGGGAAGGGCGGATAAATACATCGGGGTTGTGACAGATGCTCTCCATTCGGGTTTTGTCGCCCAAAATCGAGCCGCCACTACGCTCCGAACTTGGGTCGATAGCCAATACTGCCAAACGGTGGTGCATCGAAGTAATCATATTGCCGACAGCCTCGATAAAGGTCGATTTTCCTGCACCCGGCACACCTGTTATACCTATGCGTACCGATTTGCCGGCATAAGGAAGGCAACGCTCGATAATCTCTTGTGCCTGTGCATAGTTGTCGGGGTTATTGCTCTCGATAAGTGTAATCGCCTGTGACAAAATTGTGATATTGCCGGCAAGTATGCCCTCAACATATTCGTCCGTAGTGAGTTTGCGTTTGCGTTTGCGGACAAAATAGGGATTTACCATAGGCTGATCCGAAACACCCTCTGTTACGTTAAGTGCCGAGTCGTGATGCTGGTCACGATACTCGTTCTCGTAATGTTCTATCTTTGTGAACGACATAATGATTTATGATTTTCTACTATATTCTTAATTTTTGCAGTTGTCAATAGTTCGGGATTACCTGCCCACACAACCCTCCGACGTGAATCGGTAATGACTCCGTATGGTACATATTCAATGCCGTAACGCTTAAAAATGTGCTTCATCTCGGCAAATGTCGCGGTGCGGTTATCGGCATCCCTCTTGAACCAATCGGCAGTCAGGTCAAGACTCTCTTTTGAGAGAAAAATCACATCCATAACATCTGCCGAATCTGCCATACCCAACAAATCTTCCGATGTGATAGCACTCGGAATACTCGTCGTGTGGACAAAACCTATATATTGATATTGGTGTTCGGCTTTGTGCTGTTTGCGATACTCCTTAATCTCCTTAATTCGTGCGATGCGTTCTCCGATGGCTATATGTTGTGCCACAGCGGTTGTTGCAACTGATGCAAATATCGCAATGAGGATATGTTTAGCTAAAAGTTTCATCATTTGGGTTCTGCTTTGCTCGAAACCTCGTTTCGAGAGAGCGAAGTTACACCATTTTTGGCGAAAGTCCAAATAAAACCAAATCTTATACAAATTTTTGGACATAGAAGAGCTGTTTTTCGATAGAGTTTCGGTTGTGCTGATTTTTCTGTGTTAATTTTTTCACAATTAGGTAAAAGTTTTTCGATAAATGCTTTTTTATTTTCTTTGAAAATAGTATCTTTGCGAAGTTTGTGTGCGTAGGTGCGTACACCGAGTTAAAAGCAAACAATTTTCTTAAACCAAATAAAACAAAAAAATTATGAAAGTATCTCACATTGAGCATCTCGGCATCGCAGTTAAGAGCCTTGATGAGGCAATTCCTTATTGGGAGGGTGCACTCGGTTTGAAGTGTTACAAAATCGAAGAGGTAGCAGACCAGAAGGTTCGTACCGCATTCTTTATGCTTGGTCAGACAAAGATTGAGCTTTTGGAGGCAACTTCGGAGGATTCGACAATCGCAAAGTTCATCGAGAACAAGGGTATCGGCAT
>JAFVXS010000198.1 GCA_017501025.1 Alistipes sp. | reverse complement strand
CGTGTTTTACAAGGAAGTAGATTATATCCGACTCCAAAGTCTCCACACTGCTTCCAACCTGATTGGAGCCAACACGCTGCGACACCTCGGACGAAGCCGTTGCAGCCAAATTCTGGGCACCTCTTTGGTCGCGTATGTATCGAGTCTGTCGCTTGATAAACTCTGCACCCTCCCTATCACCGCTCTTTGTCAATCGATTTGCAGCAACCTGCGAAATAAGCAGATTCTCATCCACGTCCATCAAACGCGAACACTCTTTGATAAACATCGAACGCTTAATATCGTCCGGTATAAGAGATATGGAACGTACCATATCGGTCACTACTGCCGAACGCTTAATTGGGTCGTTAGAGGCATCTTTCAGCAGAAGTTTCGCCTTAAACGTGATAAAGTTCTCGGCATTTCCGGCAATATACTCCTGCACTTCGGTTACGCTATGCGAACGAGCAAAAGTATCGGGGTCTTCACCTTCGGGCAGCAGTACAACTCGGACATTCATATCCTCCGCAAGAACGATATCAACACCTCGCACAGCAGCCTTCTGACCGGCCGCATCTCCATCGTATATGAAGGTGATGTTATTCGTAAAACGTCGCAGCAGTCTGACCTGCTCTATTGTAAGCGATGTACCCGATGAAGCCACTACGTTTTCAATACCTGATTGATGCATTGAGATAACGTCGGCATATCCCTCGACCATAATAACATAGTCGTTTTGCTGTATAGCTTTTTTAGCAAAGAACAAACAGTATAACTCATTCTTTTTGCTATATATTTCACTCTCGGGTGAGTTTTGGTATTTTGCGACATTTTTATCTGTTCGCATTGTTCGTCCGCCAAAGGCTACAACACGTCCCGAAATATTATGAACAGGGAAGATAAGACGTTCACGAAAACGGTCAAAGATACGCGAACCGTCATCGCTCTTTATCGAGAGACCCGTCGCAAGCAAGAACTGCTCCTTATAGCCCGCTTTCAACGCATCGTTTGTCATCTTTGAGTTGCGGCTCGGACACATTCCCAAGCCGAACTTCTTGATAGTCTCTCTCGTAAAACCTCGATGCTGACAGAAATAGGACATACCGACCGGAATACCCTCCTCTTCGTCTTCGTGAAGATATTTTGCGAAGTAGTCAGCAGCCCACGAATTGAGTATAAACATACTCTCGCGGTCGTCGTTACGTCGCAACTCCTCTTCGGTCAGCTCCTTTTCGCGAACCTCGATACCATACTTCTTTGCAACGACCTTCAATGCTTCCGGATAGGTCAGTTGCTCGTGCTCCATAACGAAGGTTACAACATTGCCCGCCTTACCGCAGCCAAAGCACTTGAAGACACCCTTTGCCGGAGATACGACAAACGACGGCGTCTTCTCGTTGTGAAACGGACAACACGCCTGATAATTGACACCCTTGCGTTTGAGTGTCACATAATCGTTTATAACCTCGACAATATCGGCAGCCGAAAAGATTCTATCTATCGTCTCTCTATCAATCATTGTCGCAAAGATAGCAACTTATCGATAAATATGCCAAATAAATCGTGAGATATTTTCCGTAAAAAAAACGAGCAACACCAAAATATGTTGCCCGTTCTAAAATGTTGTGTTAAAATTGCAGCTCTCCATCCTTTGCACCGATATCCAATCCGAGGTGTCTGTACGCCAATTCAGTAACTTCACGACCTCGCGGAGTTCGTTTCAGAAATCCCTCCTTAATCAAGAATGGCTCATAGACCTCTTCGAGTGTTCCCGCCTCTTCGCTAACCGCCGTAGCTATTGTATTCAGACCAACAGGGCCACCACCGAATTTCGCAATGATAGTAGAGAGAATCTTGTTATCCATCTCATCCAGACCTCGCGAATCGATATTAAGAGCATTAAGAGCCATACGGGTAATCTCCAAATCGATATATCCGCCACCCTTAACCATCGCAAAATCACGGACACGACGCAGCAGAGCATTTGCAATACGTGGTGTTCCTCGCGAACGAAGAGCCAACTCGGTTGCAGCACTATCGTCGATATCCATACCCAGAATTGCGGCTGAACGCTTCACAATACGATTAAGCACCGATGCATCGTAATACTCCAAATGGCAAGTTATACCAAATCGGGCACGCAACGGAGAGGTAAGCAGACCGCTTCGAGTCGTAGCACCAATCAGCGTAAATGGGGACAACTCAATCTGTATGGAGCGAGCCGAAGGGCCTTTATCGAGCATAATATCGATTTTGTAATCCTCCATTGCCGAGTAGAGATACTCCTCCACAATAGGGCTCAAACGGTGTATCTCATCGATAAACAGCACATCACCCTCCGAGAGATTAGTCAGCAATCCTGCCAAATCGCCCGGTTTATCGAGAACAGGTCCCGATGTAACTTTCAGTTGGGCACCCATCTCATTGGCTATAATATTTGCAAGGGTTGTCTTGCCCAAACCGGGAGGTCCGTGCAAAAGTACGTGGTCGAGCGAATCGCCACGCATAAGGGCTGCTTTGATAAAGATTCGCAGATTCTCCACAATCTTATCCTGCCCCGAAAAAGCATCGAGTTGTTGAGGACGAATTCGACTCTCGAACTCGTTGTCGCACTCATTTTGGTATATTCTCTGGTCGTTCACGTCTATTTTTGACTATCTTATCGCAAAATTACAATATTTTTTATAAAAATTTACAACTATTGACTTTTTTGTATCGCTTTTGCAAAATTTTTCATTACATTTGCTAAATAAAGCAAATGGTTGCACCGTTCTTTAATTGATGGTAGAATAAAGCAGAAATGGGTTACCTGCAAAAAACAGACAACCCATTGTGTGATTCCGAGAGGATTCGAACCTCCATCGTAAGAACCGGAATCTTATATTCTATCCATTGAACTACGGAACCGTGCTGCAAAGATGCAAAAAAAATTGTTAAATGGCAAATAACGATCCTATAACAGAGAGAAATCTGGCTTTGGAGAGGATGGAGTTGGTTATCGCTGATTCTGGTATGTCCATTCCCGAATTCTCGAAACATATAGGTTTGCCACGAAACGGAGAGTTTATACTCCCAATACAACGACAAGAGTGCGGAATATCGTTAGCTTTGGCAGAGCGTATCTGTCGCCGATTTCCGCAATACAATATGGTTTGGTTGGCAACAGGTTTCGGAAGCATTTACAACGAAAGCTCACGCTACCGCACCATACCCTACTATGATTGCGACTTGGATGACATCCTCGACTCCGAGAAGTTCGTTCCAAAGGAGCAGTTACAGATGTTCTTTCTGGATGATTACGATTTTGCTATCCGCTACCCGTACTACGATATGGGCGATATCATTCACGCAGGCAATATTCTTTTTGTGAAGGAGATTAGACCCGAAACGGTACTGCACAACAGTCTGAATATTGTCGTATTCGGAACACACGCCGTAGCACGCAAAGTACATCGTGGAACAGGCCCTTGGGTAACACTTATGACCGACCGCGAAGAGGATAGACAGATTGTAAATGTGATGGAGATAAGGAGAGTTTTCAATATCAAAGCGATGATGACATTTATTCGTTAAACGCAAAAAAAATATAGAAATATGTTACGTATCAAAACAAAAGAGTTTGCCTCTTGGCTAATCGGAATGGTGGCTGGTATATACACGGCTGTCGTATTGTTTATTTTCAACGTAGAGTGGTGGATTATCCTGCTTTTGTCGCTCGGAATATTTGTTCTTATTTCACTCTTTACGTTGTGGGCAATGGTTAAGTATGTTGCGTACAAATTGCGT
>JAFVXS010000197.1 GCA_017501025.1 Alistipes sp. | reverse complement strand
CCTTATGGTACGTTGCCTCACGTTTCGGAGGGCAATCTGCCGATTTTGCCGTCGCTGCTCGAAAAGAGTGAGGGTAGCGGACTACTTTACGAAATTATTGATATAAAAGCACCGTCTTATGAGAAATAAAAGAGTACTATTGACAATTTTGTGTGCATTGCTGACAATGTCGCTCTATGCACAGAAACTCTCGCTGGGTTATCTTCAACCGGCAGGTGGAGAGGTGGGTACGACTGTCGTAATCGAGGCTGGTGGACTCAATATAAACAAGGCTACCAAAGTGCTGTTCAATAACCCCGGTATTAAGGGTGAGATTGAGTATGTCAAAGAGAGTGAAACAGCCAAGAAGAAGCGACGCCGACTGAATGACCAGAGCAGTCCGCAACTTGCCGATAAGGTAAAGATTCATATCTCCATTGCATCGGGAGTTCCGTGTGGCTTCTACGATTTGCGTTTGCAAGGTCCAAGCGGAGTCTCTAATATGCTCCCGTTTGAGGTGGCTTCGTATCCGAATTTTGCGGAGGGGGCAAAGTCTGTAATGCGAAAACCTAACGTGGTTGAGACCCTGCCTGCGGTATTGTGCGGATATGTCTCGCCGGGAGAGATTGACTATTTCAGATTTTCGGGGCGTAAGGACGAGACTATTGTTGCGGCAGTCAAGGCTCGCCAACTTGTGCCATATATTGCCGATGCTGTTCCGGGTTGGTTTCAGCCTGTGATGCGAATTGTCGATTCGCGTGGCAAAGAGGTTGCTTATGCAGATGACTACCACCACAACGTCGATCCGGTAATTATCGCTACGTTGCCGAAAGATGGCGAATATACGCTGATGATTCACGATGCGATATATCGAGGCCGTCAGGATTTCAATTACAGAATACACCTCGGCACGATTCCGTTCGTTACGGGACGCTATCCTGCTTATGGCGAGGTGGGAAAGAAGATTGTGCAACATATCGAGGGTGTAAATCTCGATAAGGAGAGCGTGAAGATTAAGGTTAAGAAAGAGGGCTACAACCATCTGACATATAACGATTCGAAGGGAACATCAAATGCAGTGTCGTACTACGCTCTGCCAAAGGGTATAAAACTGCTCCATTCTCCACAAGAGGGGACCCATCTCAACCTGTCGTCAGCCATTGCCGACTCGCTTACTGCCGATGCGAAGGTTAAGCGTTACAGAGTCAATGCTCAAAGACGAGTACCGTTGATTATCGAACTTATAGGTCGTAGGAACGAGTCGAGAATCGATGCGGTCATAAGGTTGAAAAATCACGTCGGAAAGGTTGTTGCCGAGGTGGATGACACCGAAGATCCATTGCAGGGCTTGATGACCTTCCACGCCGACCCTGTGCTGAAATATACACCGAAGCGTGACGAGGAGTTGCTGCTCGAAGTCGAAGATTTGTATCGCGGCTATGGCAAAGATTACCACTATCTGTTGAGACTTCATCGCGAGATGCCTCTGTTCCACGCTTTTGTATCGCCTGCAAATATTACGATTCCGTCGGGAGGTACAGCATCGTTCCGTATCGATGTGACGGGACGATTGCGACGACCTGCCAATTTGGTAGTTGAGGGGTTGCCGAAGGGCTTTACGACAAGTATGCTGACACTGCGTGGCAGCAAGAGGTGGAATGTCTCGATAACGGCTCCGAAAGGTGCTACCATAGAGCGTTTCCCAATAGAGGTCAAGATGGAGTATCCGACTCCGAACGGACGTTCGCAAGCCGATGTCGTGCCGGTCGATAATATGATGCAGGCATTCTACTATACCCACCATATACAGGCGGCAGAGTTGGCTGTCGATGTTGCCGAGCCATCGCCTTACCGTATGTCGTTGGCGTTCGATATCGAGCAACCTGTTACATTCAATCCGCAGGATGATTCAATCCCGATAAAGGTGCTGATTGATAAGAATGCCGACTTTAAGGAGCCTGTCGAGTTGGTCTTGGGAATCAAGAGCAATGCCTTCTTCCTCGAACCTGTGTCTATTATGCCCGACGAACACGAAAAGGTGATACACCTGAAAGTAAATCGTACAGCAATAGAGCGATATATGAAGAAGAAAAATCCGTCAACTTGGCAGACAAGTATTGTCGGTATGGTTAAGGGCGAAATTGAGAAACGAGGCAAGCGTACATTCCAGAATGCGAAATACCGCGAGATGACCCCGTTCTTCCTTGTGCAACTTAACAAGTAGTGACAGCGATGGCTTTGTGACCATACGGCCAATTAATAAAGCGAGGGTGACTTGTTGTTAGTCACCCTCGTTCTTTATCGGCTCAACTTTTTGAACTCGCGTTTGGCTCGCTCCAACTGCTTCACAAATCGCTTTGAGGTGTGCATCTTTGCGAGGGCTACGGATGTTGCAAAACGCGAAGCATTTACGTCGCTCTGCCAATGGTAGCCGGCAATTACTCGGCTTTGACCATATTGGTAGCCGATTTCGATAAGTTCGTTGGCTGCTTCGGGGTTAATCTCCGAGAGCAACAGAGCCGCTGTGGTGCCGATTACGGTGTGTCCCGATGGATAGGAGCCGTTGTTGCGGAGAACATCCTCTTTGTCGGGTACGAGCGTCTGCTCCTTGAAGTATGTGAACGGACGAGTACGCTGGTATTGCTTTTTAGGTTTCAGTGTGATGTTGTTTGCGGTCTCCATACCGTCGATAAGCAGGCGGTATATCTGCGGAGTGTTCTCGGGTGTAATCTCTATGCCGAGAGCCTTGTTGAAGTGGCTGCAAATATCTACGGGGTCGATACTTGCGTGGCTTATTGCCATAGCACTGCGGGCAGCATCGGCTCTGCGGCTTTTGCCCCACTCATACTGCGAAATGTCGTATTGAAAAGCCTTCGAGTCGAATGTAGGGGGCTCCGGAAGCCACTTTGTCATATCGGGCATCTCCTCTGCCGAGAAGTAAGGTACTGCTCCTTTTATAAGTGTTTGAGCCGATACACTTGCGGTCGCCATCCACACCGCCACAACAATAAAAATAGAAGATATTAGTCGTTTCATAATAGATGTGTTAAAGTTTGTCGCAAAAATACGATTTTTTGGACAATTCCTGCTACGAAATTGTAAAATATAAAAAAAGTGGCTATCTTTGTCGCATCCATTGCGGATATGGTGTAATTGGTAGCCACGTCAGACTTAGGATCTGATGCCGAGAGGCGTGGGGGTTCGAGTCCCTTTATCCGCACAAAGTTACCGAAGAGGAATTTCCAAGTGGATTTTCCTCTTTTTATTTTTGTAACTTTCTGATATTTTGTCAATTATAAGCAATGCCTTGTTTTTGTTAAAGGTTCGATAATTGCCAATTTCTTTATCCCACAAAATTCCATTCGGAAAGAGTAAATTTTGGATTTTTTCACTCATTTCCAACTCTGCTTTACGCCACAAACTACCTAATATACAACAAGTTGAGGTTATTTCATCGGTGCGTGAATAGAGGTTCGATAAATTTCTTT
>JAFVXS010000196.1 GCA_017501025.1 Alistipes sp. | reverse complement strand
TCCTCGGGTACACCATAGAGCTTTGCCATCGATTTGCGACGGAATACGTTGAGATCAGATACACCCACAACCTTCATTGCATCGGGATACATTCCCGCAAATCTTGCATAGGTTTTGCCACGGCTGCCCGCACCGATTACAATTACCGATATCGGACGGTCTGTTTCGGGTTTGAGCGAACGCATAGGGTGGTCATACTCTTCGACTCCCTTGCCAAGTTTGGACGATGAAGCGGCAGCAGGCTCGGCAGCCAATGCATCCATATCAACACCAATGAGAGAAGCTCCTACGGTGAGCATTCCCAATCGTTTCAAAAACTCTTTTCTATTCATATTGTTTGGTTTTGAGTCTCTTCTCGGATATTATCCTCACAAAGTTATATAAAAAATATTGAAAAACAATATTTCAGAAGAGCGTTTTTTGTACGATGTTTTTGAATTTCATTATAAAATAGGTATCTTTGCATCCGATTTTCAAAAAATAGGCAGATATGGATACACTTCAAGCCATAATTTTGGGCATTATTCAGGGTTTGACCGAGTTTCTGCCCGTATCGAGCAGCGGACACCTGCAACTTGCAAACGAGATACTCGGAACGGACCTTAATCCCGACAGCAGTCTGACATTCAGTTTGACTCTGCACGCTGCAACTGTGTTGAGTACGATTGTCGTGCTGAATAGCGAGATTTTGGCACTGCTGCGTGGACTCTTCTCGAAGACATTTAACGAAGAGCAGGCATATATCATTAAGATTATTATATCGATGATTCCGGTCGGAGTGGTCGGTATCTTCTTTATCGACTATGTTGAGGAGGCATTTTCATCGACATTGGTCGTGGGATTGATGTTGCTGCTAACGGCTCTGTTACTAACATTCTCCTACTATGCAAAACCGCGTATCCGTGAGGATATATCGTATAGAGATTCGTTTATTATCGGCTTGGCACAGGCTGTTGCCGTTATGCCGGGTCTGTCACGCTCCGGTACAACTATCGCTACGGGTTTGTTGTTGGGTAACAAAAAGGATAAGGTTGCACAGTTCTCCTTCCTGATGGTGCTGCCTCCGATTTTGGGTAATGCTCTGCTCGATATTTTGAAGGGCGATTTTGGCGGTGGAGTTGAGGCTATGCCTCTGATTTGTGGCTTTGTGGCGGCTTTTGTGACAGGATGTCTTGCTTGTCGCTTTATGATTGAGATTGTAAAACGAGGTCGTCTGATTTGGTTTGCTGCATACTGCCTTGTAGCGGGTTTGGTCGCAATAGGTTTCTCGATATTCTAATACACGCAACAAAATGGATAGTCTGTTGGCAAAGAGTTTGGCAGAGGAGGGTTTCGTTGCCGTTATCGATAAACCGTTGGAGTGGACATCTGCGGATGTGGTACGAAAGATAAAGTTTCGTCTTAATCGTGCAGGATTTCGCAAAATCAAGGTTGGACACGCCGGTACGCTCGATCCATTGGCAACGGGTATTCTGTTGGTCTGCATAGGTCGTGCAACAAAGCGGGTTGATGCACTGCAAGCCGAGCGAAAGGTCTATGTTGCCGATTTGATGCTGGGAGCCACAACTCCGAGTTTTGATATGGAGCATCCGGTCGATTGTACCTATCCGACCGAGCATATAACCCGAGAGAGTGTCGATAAGGCATTGGCATCGCTTACGGGAGAGCGTCTGCAACTTCCGCCGTTATATTCGGCAAAGAAGGTTGAGGGTGTCCGTGCATACGAGTTTGCTCGTGCGGGCGAAGAGGTTGAGTTGCGACGTGTTCCGATTACAATCTACTCGATGGAGGTGGAGCATTTCGAGTTGCCACATCTGCGTATTCGTGTCGAGTGCAGCAAGGGAACCTATATCCGTTCGTTAGCCGGCGAGATAGGTGAGGCATTGCAGAGTGGGGCATATCTTACGGGTTTGCGTCGCACGGCAAGTGGCAATTTTACGATAGCTGATGCCGTTACATTGGACGATTTTCTGAAAAAGATAGATTCGGACGAAACAAATTTGTAGATTTTTCGTAGAATAAGAGATATTTGTTGTTTTTGTCGCAACACAATTTAAGAGCAAAAAGTTTCTAACACAATATGAAGTTATCACAGTACCTCTTTGATTTTTCGCCGGAACTCATTGCAAAGTATCCGACGGAGGACCGCGACGAGTCGCGTTTAATTGTTGTTCATCGCGATACAGGCGAGATTGAGCACAAGATGTTCAAGGATATCTTGGACTATTTCGAGGAGAAGGACCGTTTTGTTTTCAACAACACGAAGGTCTTTCCAGCCCGTCTATACGGCAATAAGGAGAAGACCGGAGCCGAAATCGAGATATTCTTGCTGCGAGAGCTCAATAAGGAGTTGCGTTTGTGGGATGTTTTGGTAGATCCTGCCCGCAAAATCCGAATCGGCAATAAGCTCTATTTTGGCGAGGATGATGTATTGGGTGCCGAAGTTATCGACAACACCACATCGCGAGGTCGTACGTTGCGTTTCCTCTACGATGGCTCGTATGAGGAGTTCCGCGAGACACTTGCTCGTTTGGGTGAGACTCCGCTGCCACGTTGGGTGCGTGCGAAGGTCGAGCCTATCGACGAGGAGCGTTATCAGACCATCTTCGCAGAGAAAGAGGGAGCGGTGGTTGCTCCGACAGCAGGTATGCACTTTTCGAGTATTCTGCTCAAACGAATGGAGATTAAGGGTATCGAGAAGTCCTTTATCACACTGCACGCAGGTTTGGGCAACTTCCGTACTGTCGATGTTGAGGATTTGTCGAAACATAAGGTCGATGCCGAGCAGTATTTCGTAACCGAAGAGACCGCAGCGGAGATAAACGGCACCAAGAGCGAGGGTCACCGTCTTGTGGCAGTTGGTACAACAGTTATGCGTACGCTCGAATCTGTTGTGCTTACTCGCGGAATGATATCGCCAAAGAGTGGTTGGACCAACAAGTTTATCTTTGCTCCATACAACTTTACGGTTGCCGATGCAATGATTTCGAATCTGCACCTTCCACAATCGACACAGTTGATGATGGTCGCAGCATTCGGAGGCTACAATCTCGTAATGGAGGCGTATCGTCAGGCTGTTGCCGAGGGCTATCGTTTCGGAACGTATGGCGATGCAATGCTGATATTGTAGGCGACGATGGTTTCATAAATTTTTTGTAACTTTGCAGTATAAATAACTTTCCACGATGGCTAACCACAAAATACTATATATCTGTCAGGAGATAACCCCTTACCTGCCGGAGACCGAAGAATCCACTTTGTGCCGCTCGTTGATGCAGGCAATGCAGGAGCGAGGTAACGAGATTCGTACGTTTATGCCGCGTTACGGCTCGATTAACGAGCGTCGTAACCAGTTGCACGAAGTTATACGTCTGTCGGGAATGAACCTGATTATCGACGACAACGACCACCAGCTGATTATCAAGGTCGCGTCTATACAATCGGCTCGTATTCAGGTCTATTTTATCGATAACGACGACTACTTCTCGCGTAAGGCGGTACTTGCCGACGAAAACGGAACGGCATTCGAGGATAATGACGAGCGAATGGTCTTCTTTGCTCGTGGTGTATTGGAGACCGTTAAGAAGTTGCGTTGGACTCCGACGGTGGTACATTGCCACGGTTGGTTCTCGGCAATCGCTCCGATATATCTGCGTAAGATGTTCGACTCGGACCCGATATTTAGGGATGTGAAGATTGTGGTGTCGCTCTATGATGATGCATTCGAGGGCGAATTGCGACAGACTCTGCGCCAAAGTCTCGAAAATGAGGGTATGGCGGACGAAAATATTGCAATTATTGACAACCCTTCATACGAAAACCTCTATCGTTACGTTATGAAGTATGTCGATGGCATTGTTATCGGCTCTGCCAATGTCAAAGAGTCGTTGATTGAGGAGATTCGCCTTTCGGGCAAGCCTGTTTTGGAGTATTGCGACAAGGAGAGTGAGAATGTTTATGAGAATTATGACAAATTTTATGATGAATTATAAGTCTTTGAAGAGTTACATATCGGTAGCCGTTCTGATGATGGCACTGCTCTTTACCACGAGCGGTTGTACAGGAACTGCCGACGGCGAGTTGGGTTATGATATGATACCTTCGCACCAGATGATGAAGATGCGTCATCTCACATTCAAGGGTGGTAAGGTGATTAAGTTCGACCCATCGGCAAGTACCGATGATAATAGCGTCTATATCGAGCGTGACGGTAAATTTTTCGAGACTTCGCTTTATAAGAGCGACTCTATGTTGTCGAACAATATTTCGTACGGATATTTGGGCATAGAGCGTAGCGATACGTTCGGTGTGCGTAGTGCCGCACTTGCTTCGTCGGTTGTGTTTATGAACACTCTGCCGGAGTATGGCTTCGGTTATAAGCCTATATTCGATACGTTGAGTCTGTTGCTCTCTATCGAAAACTATTCGGGTGATACGCTTGTTCCGATTAAGTACCGCGTATTCGAGCTTAAAAAGCCACTCTATGGCAATGTTATTTCGGATAAGGATACGACAGCCTATACGAATAGCGATATGACGGGTATGTACGACCCCGATAAACCGATATTTACATTTACATTCCCTGATGGTGTGAAGAGTGGCCCTGTTCAGTCGAGCATACCTTTGACACCGGTTGATTTGAGCGAAAATGGTCAAACTTGGGACTTTGTGCGTCGTTTGATGCTGATTCCCGATAACTATAAGTCGGCAGATTGGGATGGTTATGCTCGTGACCCCGATAGTGTCTATGCTTGGGAGGATACATTTATCGAGCGTTTCCATGGCCTCTATTTCGAGCCGATTGTCGATGAGTCGGTTGAGGGTAAACGTGGCTCGATGTATGCATTCGAACTCTCGACTTCGGGTGTCTATTTGCAGACTCGAAACCGTTTGGAGTCCGATCCACGATTTATTCAGGATACGATATGCGTAACCTATAACTTCTACGACCAATCGCTGGATATCAACGATGGCAAGACCGAGAAGAAGAATATGTCGGTAGTCCTTGTAAAACACGACTACGACAAGGGTCTGACCAACTCTACGCCTTCGGAACTCGGTAGTTTGGAGATACGTGCATACGATGATGCTGGTAACAAAATTCCGCACTCGATGCGTGATGTTGTCAAGGAGTGCTACGTTGAGGGTATGGCAGGTGTCAATACGGAACTCTATTTTACGGATGAGTTTTTGGAGGAGTTGGCATCGCTGACCAACGACAATGGCGAGGAGTTTAATACGGTGGCATTCAATCAGGTACGTTTGATAACCTATCTGCGTGGTTCTGCCTACGATTGGGCTAATATCGATGTCGATTCGGACGAGTTGATAGATATGCTCGATTGGTCGTTGGTGCGATTGGGCTCGTATGTCAATCCTGCGAAATTGACCCCGATTATCGACTATAACTACGCCTATGAGCAGATGGCTAATCAGACGATTAACTACGATGGTAATCTGAATCGCAGCCGTGCCAACTATACGATGGAGATTACAAGCTTTATGCAGGTGTTGTATAACTATATCTACACGCTTCGAGAGGAGCACGGCGATAAGTGGCTTTCGCACTATGACGAGAGCGTCACACCTCGCCACATAATTTTAGGACCGGAGGCGACATTGCCGTTCACGTTCCGACGTACGGTATTGCAGGGCTCGGAGTCAAAAATTGCTCCAATCCACGTCGAGATGTCCTATACTTTAATAAAGTAACAGTTTAAGATTGAGCATAATTGCGAAACCTAGGTGTGAGACTTAGGTTTCGTTGTCTATGAAAAGTGAGTCAAGATAAGTAAGAAAAGGAGAAAATGCAGGAGAATTTAGTAATTGTAGAGTCGCCGGCAAAGGCAAAAACGATAGAGAAATTTTTAGGAAAGGAGTACATTGTCAAGTCGAGTTTCGGACATATACGCGATTTGTCGAAACGAGGTTTGGGTATAGACATAGAGAAGGGTTTTGTTCCGTGTTACGAGATATCGAGCGACAAAAAGCGTGTAGTCGAGGAGTTGTCGAAGTTGTCGAAGCAGTGCAAGCACGTCTGGCTGGCTTCCGATGAAGACCGCGAGGGAGAGGCTATCGCGTGGCACCTGACCGAGGTGCTCGGATTGCCAATCGACCGTACCAAACGAATTGTATTCCACGAGATTACCAAAAATGCTATTCTGTCGGCAATTGAAAATCCGCGTACGGTGGATATGAATTTGGTCAATGCCCAGCAGGCTCGCCGAGTTTTGGACCGTATTGTAGGTTTTGAGTTGTCGCCCATTTTGTGGAAGAAGGTGCGACCACAACTCTCGGCCGGTCGTGTGCAGAGTGTTGCCGTTCGTCTGATTGTCGAGCGTGAGCGTGATATTATAGCCTTCAACTCGGTATCGTACTACCGTGTGGTTGCACAATTCTACTCGCCAAACGATTCGCAGAAAGTTGTATTCAAGGCGGAGTATTCGCAGCGTTTTGCTACGAAGGAGGAGGCTTTGCAGATGCTCGAATCGTGCAAGACGGCTACCTTTACGGTCGCTCATAGCGAGGTTAAGCCTACAAAACGCTATCCAGCACCTCCATTTACCACTTCGACTTTGCAGCAGGAGGCATCGCGTAAGTTCGGTATGTCCGTATCGCAGACTATGTCTATCGCACAACGCCTTTACGAGCAGGGTCTTATTACCTATATGCGTACCGACTCGGTAAACCTCTCGAAATTGGCGATTGCAGCCTGCAAAGAGGAGATTACCAAGAATTTCGGAGTAGAATATTCGTCGCCACGCAACTATACAACACATAGCAAAGGGGCACAAGAGGCTCACGAGGCTATTCGTCCATCGTATATGGACCGTCACGAAATCAACGGTACAGCAGCCGAGAAGCGTCTTTACGATTTGATTTGGAAGCGTACCATTGCATCGCAGATGGTAGCAGCCGATATAGACCGCACAACTATCAATATCGATATGAGTGGCTCGTCGCACAACTTTGTGGCTATGGGCGAAACTATCGTATTCGACGGTTTTATGCGATTGTATTCCGAGAGTGTCGATGACGAGAGTGGTGAGGGCAATGAGTCGATGCACCTGCCACGATTGATGGTTGGCGAGGAGGTTAAGTCGCACGCTATTGTCGCCACCGAGCGATTTACGCAACCACCTGTTCGATATAATGAGGCTTCGTTGGTACGTCGTATGGAGGAGTTGGGTATCGGTCGTCCTTCGACCTATGCACCTACAATCTCGACCATCATCACACGAGGCTATGTCGAGAAGAGCAACCGCCCGTCACAAAAACGCGGATTTGTGCAACTTACGCTACGCTCCAATAGTATCACCGAGAAGATGGGTAGCGAGAACTTTGGAGCCGAGAAGAACCGTTTGTCACCGACGGATATCGGTATGGTCGTAAATGACTATTTGGAGGAGCAGTTCGCACCAATTTTGGAGTATAACTTTACGGCTAATGTCGAGAAGGAGTTCGACCGTATTGCCGATGGCGAGATGGGTTGGGGTGAGATGATTGCTTCGTTCTACGAACCATTCCATAAGATGGTCGATGAGGCTGTCGGTCAGCAGGTTTCGGTACATCGTCAGGAGCGTGTTTTGGGCAATGACCCTGCCAGCGGACGAGTTGTTAAGGCTCGAATTGGTCGCTATGGCCCAATGGTCGAAATCGAGACCGATGAGGGCGAAAAACCTCGTTTTGCATCGCTTAAAAAGGGACAACTTATCGAGTCGATAACGTTGGAGGAGGCTTTGGAACTGTTCGCACTGCCTCGTTCCGTAGGCGAGTTTGAGGGCGAAGAGTTGATTGTCGGCATTGGTCGCTATGGTGGCTATGTTCGTCACGGCAAGATGTTCGCATCGTTGGCAAAGAGCGATGACCCATATACGGTAACTGCCGAACGAGCAATCGAACTCGTTAAGATTCAGCGTCAGATGGTTGAGCAGGCCAATACACCGTTACGTACATTCGAGGAGGATGACTCGTTGCAGATAAAGAGCGGTCGCTACGGAGCATATATCGCCTATAAGGGCAAGAATTACCGCTTGCCAAAGGGGGCAAAACCGCAAACCATAACCTATGCAGAGTGTATGAATATCATCTCGACTGCAAAGAAGTAACTGCGGGGTAAATTAGGGGAATTATAACACAAAATAGATGAAGATTATGAAGAAGATTTTAGCAATTCTGGTGCTGGCACTCCTCACAATCAATGTCTCGATGGCAAAGGATAAGTGCTGGTATAAGTTTACCGATGGCAAGTGCGTTAAGAGTACTTCGGTAAAGAATCAGTATCGTAGCGGAACGTGTTGGTGCTTCTCGGCTCTTTCGTATATCGAGTCGGAGATTATGGCAGCAGGAGGCGAGGAGATGGACCTCTCGGAGATGTGGGTAGTCCGCAATATCTACTTCGAGAAGGCTGTTAAGTATGTTCGTCTGCACGGAGCGTTGAACTTTGCTGTTGGTGGTGCTTTCCACGATGTTACGCACGCTATCGACAAGTATGGTATCGTTCCCGAAGAGGTATATCGCGGTCTGAATTATGGTACCGAATTGCCACACTTCAACGAGTTGGATGCGGTGTTGAAGGCCTATGTTTCGACCATTATCAAAAACCCTAACAAGAAACTTACCACAGCGTGGAAAGATGGTTTGAACGGTATTTTGGACGCTTACTTTGGTAAGATGCCCGAGAAGTTTACCTACAAGGGCAAGGAGTACACTCCAAAGTCGTTTGCCGAGTCGTTGCCTGTACGTATGAGCGACTTTGTTTCGCTTTCGTCGTTCACACACCATCCATTCTATGAGCAGTTCGTAATCGAGGTGCCAGATAACTGGTTGTGGGCTACGGTGTATAATGTGCCATTGGAGGAGATGATGGCAACTATCGATGCAGCGTTGGAGCAGGGTCACGCTATTGGCTGGGCTTCGGATGTGTCGGAGAAGGGTTTCAGCCGCAAGTTGGCTGTTGCTATTATTCCGGAGGATAACGTCGAGAATATGAGCGGTACCGATGCCGAGCGTTGGGGAGCATTGTCCGAGCGTGAGCGTCAGGCAGCACTTTATAGCTTTGATAAGCCTGTTAAGGAGAAGAAGATTACACAGGCAATGCGTCAGGAGGCAGTCGATAACTTCCTTACAACGGATGACCACGGTATGGTTATCGAGGGTACGGCTACCGACCAAAAGGGCAATCCGTTCTATCGTGTAAAGAACTCGTGGGGTACAGCATCGCCATATCAGGGATACTACTACTTCTCGCGTCCGTTTGTAGAGTATAAGACTATGTCGATTCTCGTAAATAAGAAGGTTGTACCAGAATCGATTCGTACCAAGTTGGGTATCAAATAAGACGCCTGATAGGTTATCATAAAAAAGAGAAGCGGTCTAACAAGATTATTTCTGCGTTACTCATTTACGCCAAGTAAACTGCGTTTTTTTTGGCTTCGTAAGTCTTGAAATTCCTCTTGTTATACAACTTCTAATAAAAAGGGTGTGTCTAAAATTTATTTATTAGACACACCCTTCTGTTATCAAATCGGAGGATTAAAACTCCATTTTCGAGCGGCGGACATACGAATCGTATCGCCACTTTGCATTCTCCTCGGCAGCTGCAAACAGCTCGTCAGCCTCGGCAGGGAAGGTCTTTTGGAGCGAAGTATAACGAACCTCCTTCATGAGGAAGTCGCGGAATTTCGACCAATCAGGCTCCTTCGAATCCAAAACGAATGGGTTTTTGCCTTCGGCCTCCAACTGTGGGTTGTAGTGCCACAAGTGCCAGTAACCACAAGCAACAGCCTCCTTGCCGACAGCCTGTGTGCGTGTCAAACCTCCCTTGATACCGTGGTTGATACAAGGTGCGTAGGCGATGATGAGCGATGGACCCGGATAGGCCTCTGCCTCCTTCAATACGTTGAAGAGTTGAGTCTGCGATGCACCAATCGAAACCTGTGCCACATATACATAGCCGTAGGTCATAGCGATAGCACCCAAATCCTTTTTGCGGACACGCTTACCCATCGACGCAAACTTCGCAACCGCACCAACAGGTGTTGCCTTCGATGATTGACCACCCGTATTCGAGTAAACCTCCGTATCGATTACGAGAATATTTACATCTTCGCCCGAAGCCAATACGTGATCGACACCGCCAAAGCCGATATCGTAGCCCCAGCCATCACCACCGATAATCCATTGCGACTTCTTCACAAGGAACTGCTTCTTTTCGAGGATAGCCTTGCAGGTGTCGCAATCGCACTTCTCGCACGCTGCAATCAAACGAGCAGAAACCTCTGCCGATGCAGCAGCCAAATGACGTGCATCCAACCACTCCTGCATCAAAGCCTTAATCTCCTCCGAGCAAGCATCCTCGGCGATAGCCTTCTGCATAATCGAAGCCAATCCGTCACGCAACTTCTCAACACCGACGTGCATACCCAAACCATACTCTGCATTATCCTCGAAGAGTGAGTTTGCCCAAGCAGGACCTTGACCCTTCTCGTTTGTGCAGTATGGGGTCGAAGGTGCCGAAGCCGAGTAGATAGAGGTACAACCCGTAGCGTTGGCTACCATCATACGCTCTCCAAAGAGCTGTGTGATAGTCTTGATATATGGCGTCTCGCCACAACCTGCACACGCTCCCGAGAACTCGAAGAGTGGCTGTGCAAATTGGTTACCCTTGACATTCTTCTCTCGCTCGTCGTTCTTATATCCAACCTTGTGGTGGAGGTAGTCCCAACGCTCCTGCTCGGCAAGTTGGGTTGCCAATGGACGCATAACAAGCGACTTCTCTTTCGATGGACAGATATCGACACAGTTGCCACAGCCGGTACAGTCGAGTGGCGAAACCTGTATGCGGAATTTGTAAGCTTTTGTCGAGCCCAAGCCCTGCTTGAATGTTGTACCCTCCGGTGCAGCCTCAACCTGCTCATCGGTTGCAAGGAACGGACGAATTGCTGCGTGAGGACAGATGTAAGCACATTGGTTACACTGGATACAGTTATCGACATTCCATTCAGGAACATTTACGGCGATACCACGCTTCTCCCACGCTGCTGTACCATTGTCCCACGAGCCATCTTCGCGACCGTTGAATGCCGAAACAGGCAACAAATCGCCCTTCAATGCGTTGATAGGATCGACAACATTGCGGATAAACTCTGGACGCGACATATCAACTGCACTCTCCGCAGTCTCAACAGTGATATTTGCCCAAGCAGCAGGTACTTCAACCTGTTCAACAGCCGAGCCTCCTGCATCCACAGCGGCGTAGTTCATATTTACGATATCCTCGCCCTTCTTGCCATACGATTTGTAGATGGCCTTCTTCATCTCCTCGACAGCCTTGTCGAATGGGATAACGTTTGCAATCTTGAAGAATGCCGACTGCATAATGGTATTGGTACGTGAGCCAAGACCGAGTTCTGCGGCAATCTTTGTGGCATTGATGATATAGAACTTGATATCGTTCTTTGCCATAAATACCTTCATATGTGTAGGCAGATTTGCACACGTTGTAGCAGCGTCGTTCACCGAGTTCAACAGGAATGAGCCACCACGCTTCAAACCACGCAATACATCATACTTATCAACATACGATGGAACGTG
>JAFVXS010000195.1 GCA_017501025.1 Alistipes sp. | reverse complement strand
GTTATTTCGCTACTCAATATGGCGATTTCGTACCTCTTTTACACGCCTAAAATGCATCGCATAGCTGACAAAAACAGAGAACTCGTATTGAAGTACGAAATTCTGCAAGACCGCATCAACTCGATGCAGAGTAAAATTGCAGAGATTCACCATCGCGACCGCTATGTCTACCGACCTCTGTTTTCGAGCGATACACTCGCACTACAAGGCATATATACGCCATATCCCGACTCCAAGTATGCATCACTCTCGGGCGATGAATACTCCGAGTTAATGACCTCGACCTGGCAATCTCTTGACGCCGTAACACGACAAACATATGCAGCATCCCGCTCATTAGACGAGTTGCAGGTACTTGCCAAGGATAAGGAACATATGTCGCTTGCCATACCTGCAATATGGCCTATCGACCGCACGCGATTAAAGGCGTTTTATGCGTTTGGAGTTCGCAAGAAGCACCCTATCCTCCAAATTCGCACTATGCACAAGGGCGTGGATATGTCCACCGATTATGGTGTGCCCGTATACGCCACAGGAGATGGTATCGTAGCAAAGATTGACCAAGGCAAACGCCGCAGAGGTTACGGAAGACAGATTCTGATAGACCACGACTACGGCTACAAAACCAGATATGCCCATCTGCAAAAGATTCTCGTCAAACCGGGAGAGAGAGTTCAACGCGGACAACTTATTGGCGAGGTCGGCTCCTCAGGTGGCTCCACAGGACCACACCTGCACTATGAAGTTATATATCGAGGGCGCAACGTAAACCCTGTAAACTACTTTAACCGCAATATGACGAGCGATGAGTACCGTCAGTTGATGGAAAATATGAAGTACAACTCAGACCTCGAAACATTCGAGGGTGCCTCAAATGAAGATATTTAGTTATGACTGCGCAAGAGAAAAACACCATAAGAAAGGGTAAAAATCGCCGAGCTTTACAGCTGTTGGCGTGGTTTGGCGCAGCCGTACTCTACTATGTGATATTCTCTCTGCTATTCGACACCCCTGCCGAGTATGAACTACGACACTCAACCGACCGACTGAAACAAGAATACGACACCCTGCTCGAAGAGTACGATTCGTTAGCTGTCGTAGTAGAGAATGTCGTGGAGCGCGACCGCAACATCTTCGCTATAATGTTCGACTCGGAGCCGTACGATTTCGAATCGGAGTACAACAACCAGCGTGTGGAGCTACACGAATCATTGCTCGAAAAGAGTAGTCGCGAAATGGCAGAAATGTTGGAGAGTTCGCTCAACGATTTGGAACAGAAGGTTACAACGCTCGAAACAAGCTATTCGGAGCTTGATGATGCTCTTCGACTGCTCGGGTCCAAGCGCAACAACATACCATCTATTCAGCCTATTACAAATCACGAACTCACGCTATTGACCGCTGCATACGGAACTCTGATGCACCCATTCTACCGCACTTTGCAGCCACATCAGGGAGTAGACTATGCCATACCGGAAGGTACTCGTATTTTTGCCACCGCCGATGGTATTGTAAAGGAGGTTAAGGGCAAAAATTCGACATCGGGAATAACGGTCGTAATCGACCATCGCAACGGCTATACAACTTCATACAGCCATCTGCAAAGTGTCAAGGTAAAACGAGGTCGCAATGTACAGCGAGGTGACATCATAGCTCTATCCGGAAACTCAGGTTTATCGTTAGCTCCGCACCTGCATTACGAAGTGCGACACAATGGCACTCGCGTAGACCCGATAC
>JAFVXS010000194.1 GCA_017501025.1 Alistipes sp. | reverse complement strand
GAGGTTCACGCAATGATGGATATCTCGGATGGTTTGGCATCCGATCTGAAACATATCCTGGCCGAATCACATAAGGCTGCCACAATAGACCTCGACAATATCCCCGCCTACGACTCTATCGAAAAGGCTCTCTGCGGTGGCGAAGATTATCGTCTGCTATTTACCGTTGCAGCCAACAAAGCAGAGCATATTGCCGTGCAGTTTCAACAGCGATTTGGTTATCCGCTCTATCATATCGGCACAATTACGGACAACGCACCCTGCTCAATCGAGTGGAGAAGAGATAAAAAGTCTATCGAGGCAGACTTTAAGGGTTTTACCCATTTTTAGGACGGAGCAGTCGCAGAGCATTTTCGCTTAACACCCTGAAAAATTCGGTACGGAAGAGCAGTGCCACACCCACATAGATCGCTATACCCGTCAAAATCTCAATCAGCAGTCGCCATATCGGAGTAAAATGAGAAATCAACTCTCCGACCACCACAACCGCCAGATACATTACAGCAGTCACAGTCGCCACCGTAAGCAGTGTTCGCATCACTGCGACTATGCCTAACGCTACATATCGCAATGACGCTGCGATATTCATAACGAGTTCTATAAAGAGCATTGCCGTTAATCCCCACGCCACAGCCTCGGCAGAGAGCGGTATCGTGATGGCAAAAATCAGCGTCATAACAACCTTTTTCACTATCTCCAAACGGATAATAATCGAGCCGTTGCTATACACTTTCAGCACATTCATTGCAACCATCGACAACGGATAGCAGACTCCGCCAAGAGCCAAAATACGGAAATACGGCACCGTCGGAAGCCAGCGTTCGCCCAACAATACTACAAACATATCGTCGGCAACGGCAATCATCCCGACCATAATCGGCATAACAATCGCTGCGGTTGCCAACAACACAATGCGATACGACTCGGCAAACTTCTCTCGATTATCGGCGATATTCGACAGTGCCGGATAGGTCACCGACTGCACCGACTGCACCAGAGCATTTACGGGCAAATCCTTCAACTTTTGACCCTGATTGAAGTATCCGAGCAGTGTCGGAGAGTATATCTTGCCTATAAACATCTGCGAGATATTGGCATATACGGCAGCAACGGTATCTGTCGCCATCAAACGCAACGAAAACGGAGCCATATCACGCAACAGATAGAGCGACACACGTCCCTCGCCACGCCACGAACTGCCATACCACAGCAACAACGAACGTACTGCAACGTAGAGCAGTCGCTGCCAAACAAGACTCCAAACGTGGCAACCGCAGAGTGCAAGTGCAATGGCTGCTACGCCCGATGCGAACGACGCAGCAAAGTTTATCTGCGAAATAGCGGCAAACTGAAAGTTGCGGGCCATAACCGCACTCTGCACCGCACCCAATGCCGCAAAAGGTATTACCAAAAAAATTACAGGTGCGATGTGTCGGATAATCGGCAACTCATAGAAACGAGCAACGGCGGGCGACGTGGCAACCAACGCCACATAGACCACCGCTGCAAAGGTTATATTAAAGATAAAGACCGAACGAAAATCGTCATTGCTGACCCGACTCTTGCGAATAAGTGTCTGCGAAAAACCGCTATCGACGACCACCGAAGCAACAGCCGTAAAGAAAACCAAAATTGCCACCGTGCCAAAATCCTGCGGTGCCAACATTCGTGCAACAACAATGCTGACAACCATCTGCAACAGTGCGGAGGCAACCTTCTCGGCAATACTCCACGTAACCCCTTTGGTCACTCGGTCACGCAACTCCATCTGTCAGGCAATTTTGGCACCATTCGGCTATCGATGCAACTTCAACGCTTCGATAGCAAGTCGGTACGAGTCGAGCCCAAAGCCGATTATCGAGCCACAACACACTCCGCCTATAAGCGATGTGTGGCGAAATGGCTCACGAGCAACAATGTTGGAGATATGCACCTCGACCACCGGTACCGATACTGCCGAAATTGCATCACGTAACACTACCGATGTATGGGTATAGCCGCCGGCATTAAACACTACGCCATCGTATACTCCGTCGGCCTTGTGCAACATATCGACCAACTCGCCCTCGACATTGCTCTGGAAATAAGCAATCTCATCATCGGCATAGAGTTGTTGCAAGCGTGGAATATACTCCTCGAAGCTCTCCGAACCATACACCCCACGGTCGCGCACCCCCTGCAAATTGAGGTTTGCTCCGTTCAAAATCAAAATCTTCATATATTCATCCTATTATAACACACCTACGCCGACAAGCAGGCAAGTGCAATAGAGTACTTCTTCGAGAGAGCCGAATCGCCACGCGAAGTCAAAACACAAGGTTTTGATGTGCCGACCACCATAGCTGCCAACTCGCCTCCGGCAAGGTGCGAAACCGACTTGAAGAATACGTTGCCCGACTCAATATTAGGGAACAGAAGTGCATCGACATCACCGGCCACAGCCGAACCCTTAACGTGCTTATGCTCGGCAACATCGCGATAGAGTGCAACGTCGAGCGACAACGGGCCATCGACAATCACATCGCCCAACTGACCTCGGTCTGCCATCTTCGACAACACCGCACTCTCGGTCGAGGATATCGAGCCTGTCAAAACCTGCTCCGAAGGTGCAATACAGCCAATCTTTGGAGTCTTGATACCCAACGACTCTGCCGTAGCACGCAAATAGCCAATCAACTGCTGCTTCTGTTTGATATCGGGTTGCGGAATAACGGCAATATCCGATACCAACAACAGTTTGTGGTAGCCCGACCACTCCATAACCGAGACGTGGCTCAAAACGCTCTTCGGACCCTTCATCAGACCACACTCCTTGTTGAGAATACCACGCATATACTTATCGGTCGAGCCCATACCCTTCATCAACACATCAGCCTCGCCCTTAACACAAGCCGCTACCGCCAACGTAACACACTTAATATCGTTCGGCTCGTGAATAATCGTAAAGTTCGACGAATCGATACCCTTCTCGCGACAAACCTGCTCGATGACCTCCTTATCGCCAAACAAAATCGGAAGAACAAGACCTTCAAGGTAGGCATCGTTCACTGCCTCGATGGTATGCGAATCCTGACCGTATGCAACAGCCAAACGTTTTGGACCACGCTTGCGAGCCGCCTCAACTATCTCTGTTAAATGTTTCATAATTT
>JAFVXS010000193.1 GCA_017501025.1 Alistipes sp. | reverse complement strand
CGGTCCTTCGATACGAAGTTGTAGTTTTTCGCCTCAGCCCCCTTGGTATAGCCTTTGAGGTACTTCACCAAATTTTTCTCATGCGGACGATATTCGAGATGTTCAGTCACCGCCATAACGTCCATACCATCTGCCCAAGCCTCACGTATACGAGCCTCCATTGAGAGATGTCCATCAGAAAATATGGTATGAGTGTGAAGGTCTGCTTTATACGGAGTGTAGCCATCTATTACAGGCAAGTCAATTTGCACTCGTTGCAGAGTTCGTGCTTCACGAATGTGCAACATATCCTTGTTTACGGCATCTTGATAGTATTGCGCCGACACGGTTAAGCCCATCAACAGGCTAAAAACAGATAATAAAATTCTCTTCATGGTTTTAAGTTTTATGTTTTGATGGTACAAATTTACAAAAAACAGTATAAATCCACAAAAAAGGAGAGCCTTTGTTGACGACTCTCCTCCGTTTTATCGGACTATTTTGCCAAAAGCTTTCTAACTTCGTTGTAAACGGTTTCACCATTGTAGCCAAACTTCTCGTCAAGCACTTTGTACGGAGCAGAATGTCCAAAATGGTCGAGTCCGTGAATATGGTCAAGCGAACCCACCAGACCAAGCAACGTTACAGGCAATCCCGAAGTCATACCGTAGCGCACCACACCCGAAGGAAGAACGCTCTCCTGATACGACTTTGGTTGGTCACGGAACAAGCCCTCACTTGGAACACTTACAACTCGTACAGCAACACCCTCCTGCATCAACAACTCTGCACCTGCAACCAAGGTCGAAACCTCCGAGCCCGAAGCGACCATCACAACCTCTGGATTTGCCGAATCGAGAACAACATAGGCGCCCTTATAAGCCTGCATGGCCTCGTCAATACGAGCCGTATGGCTTGGCAACGACTTTATATCCTGACGCGAGAAAATCAAGCCGACAGGTCGATGCTCTTCGAGGGCAATCTTCCATGCCGCAACAGCCTCCTCCGCATCTGCTGGGCGAAGAACAACCATCGAACGCTCGCCCTGATGATTGTGAAGATGCTCCATCAAACGAATCTGCGCCTCCTGCTCGATTGGTTGGTGAGTAGGTCCGTCCTCGCCAACACGGAACGAGTCGTGCGACCATATATATATTACATGCAGACGCATAAGTGCCGAAAGACGTACAACCGGCTTCATATAGTCCGAGAAGACGAAGAATGTACCACATGCAGGGATTATTCCTCCGTGCAAGGCCATACCATTCATCACGCACGCCATCGTAAACTCCGAAACTCCTGCCTGGAAAAATCTTCCGGAGAAATCGCCACGCTTGAAGGCGTAAGTCTTCTTCAAGAAGCCGTCCGTCTTATCCGAGTTACTCAAATCGGCAGATGCCACAATCATATTCTCTACCTGCTCGGCATATACACCCAAAACAGCAGACGATGCTGCACGAGTTGCAGAGCCCGACTTGATAGCAATCGAACGATAGTCAATCTCAGGCAACTTACCCGAAAGGAACATATCGAGTTTGATTGCCAAGGCAGGGTTTGCATGACGCCACTCCTCCTCGACCTTCTTGCGCTCTACCATCTCGGCACGCAACGCATTGGCACGAGCCTCATACAAAGCAGCCACCTCAGGGAATATCCGGAACGGATTTTCGGGGTCACCACCAAGATTCTTGATTGTAGCCTCTAAACTTGCTCCGGCTGCCGACACGGGTTGTCCATGTGTCGAAACCTTATCCTCAAATGACTCGCCTTCGGCTGTTACCAAGCCTTTTCCCATGACTGTATGACCAATAATGAGCGTTGGCTTCTCGGTCGATGCATTTGCAGTCGTAAGTGCCTTGCGAATTTGCTCGACATCGTGTCCGTCAATCTCCAATACCTGCCAGCCCCAAGCACGATATTTCGCAGCAATATCCTCCTTATCAACCTCATCAACCTTGGTCGAGAGTTGGACATTGTTCGAGTCGTAAAACATTATGATATTCGACAAACCGAGGTCGCCTGCAATACGACCTACGCCCTGCGAAACCTCCTCCTGGACTGCACCGTCAGAGATGTAGATATAGGTCTTATGTGCCTGCCACTCGCCAAAACGAGCAACCATAAAGCGCTCTGCAATAGCAGCACCCAATCCCATGGCGTGTCCCTGACCAAGAGGACCCGAGGTATTCTCTACTCCTCGCAGCACATCAACCTCGGGGTGTCCGGGTGTTATGCTGCCCCACTGTCGGAACTGTTGTAAATCCTCCATTGAGTAGTGCCCCGCCAACGCCAATACCGAATAGAGCATTGGCGACATGTGTCCAGGATCGAGGAAGAATCTATCACGGAACGGATAGAGCATATTATCGGGATCATAGCGCAAAAACTCCGCAAACAAAACATTCACAAAGTCTGCACCACCCATTGCTCCGCCCGGGTGTCCCGACTTAGCCTTCTCGACCATTG
>JAFVXS010000192.1 GCA_017501025.1 Alistipes sp. | reverse complement strand
TAATCTCTTTGAGCATTCTGTAAGCCTCGGCTTTTGGCAACTTGCCACACTCCTCCAACTCCTCACGGGTGATAGGCTCACAGATGGTAATATTTACATCGCCCTTCGGCATACGGATACCGTAGAGGATACTGTTTACATCTTCGTTTTTACCCTTTTGATAGGAGCCACCCATCAAATTTACGGTAGTTTCGATAGCCTTCTTAATGTCGCACGGCTCGTATTGGTACGAGATGGCGATTGGGGCAATGCTCAACTCGCTGAAATTCTCGACAAAGTCGCTCGGGCCACTCAGGCTGACCATCTTCAATACGCCTTGGTCGGTAGCATCAATGCCATCTTTTGTACGACCGTTACGCTGAGAAATCCACATCGACTTACCCTGTGAAATATACCAACGAATATACTCGGCGAGGTGCTGCGAGTTTTGCAGGAACTCTCGTGGAGAGATGTCGTCAGTCTTGCGTATTACACGCACAGCGCGATTTATACGGCAGATGTCGATAATAAACTGCGAGCGCAACAGGTTGTCACCCAGCGTTGTAGCAGTTGTTGATAATCCGTGTGTGAAGAGGGTATATTGCAACAGCAACGAGTCAAGCGTAATGTCGCGATGGTTAGAGATATATAGGTATCCCTTGTTCTTTTCGATGCCTTCGATACCCGATGAAGTAAAGTTGTCAATCGTAGCATCAATAATACGCTTAATGATGCTCAGCATCACACGCTCCTGCATCTGGTCCACGGTTTTACAGGTTCGTACAACCTCTGCAATACGCTCCATATCAGCCTCCGGAAAGGCAAAGTTTACTGCCGGCACGAAGAACGGGTCATTTACGATTCGCTCCAATGCAGCAGGGATTTCGTCATCGTTGTAGGGACGAATATCGCTATATAAATCTCCTTGCATAGTATTCAAAACTGAGAATCTTTTTACAAAGGTAAGTAAAATTCCCCGAATAGCCAAATTTACTATCTGTCATATCATTTTTTTTGTGTCAAAACCCCTTGAAATCACACTCTGCCTATATCTGTTATACGATGAATGAATATGTGAATAAATATGCAAAAATAATCGATGAAAAAATTGATAAAACTCTTTGTGTTTTACAAAGTAAATCACTACCTTTGCCGCGCTATGTTAAAAAGAGATTTTAATTCAATACTAACCTGTCTGCTCCTCGCCTTGGCGATGGTGCCACGTATTGCCTTTGCGCAGGGTGGTGCTATTGTCACGGTGAGCGGTGTTGTGACCTCTGCCGAGGATAAACAACCGCTTATAGGAGTTACTGTCGTTACCGAGAAGATGTCGGGTGTTACGACTGCTCTTGATGGAACCTACTCTATCAAAGTCGAGGCAGGTACAAAACTATCATTCTCCTATTTGGGCTATCGCTCGGTGGATTGGACTGTGCCGATAGGCAGCGATAAGGCTGTTTACAACCTTGTTATGCAGAGTGACACCGAATCGATTGACGATGTCGTGGTTATTGCTTACGGCGTTCGCAAGAAGGGTACTGTGGCAGGCTCTGTTTCGGCTGTCGAGATGGAGAATATCACCGATACTCCGACTGCTGCATTCGACCAGGCATTGCAGGGACAGGTCGCAGGTTTGTCGGTTATGTCCTCTACGGGTGAGCCAAGTGCTTCGGCGCAGTTGATTATCCGTGGTGTGAACTCCATCAATTCGGGAACAGCTCCGCTCTATATCTTGGACGGAGTGCCTATCGAGAGTAGTGATTTTAACACCATCAACCCTGCCGATATCGAGTCTATGTAGGTGCTGAAAGATGCGGCTTCAACCTCAATCTACGGTGCTCGTGCGGCGAATGGCGTGGTTGTTATCACGACCAAGCGAGGTGCGAAGGCGGACCGCCCTCGTATCGATTACCGTATGCAACTCGGATTTTCGCAGATTGCGGGCGATAATTGGGATTTGATGAATACCGAGCAACGTATTCAGTACGAGAAGGAGATTGGCTTGACGGAGGGACAGGATTACGATTTGCTGAGCAAGACCGATATCCGTTGGTTGGACGAGGTGTATAAGAAGGCGGCGCTCTTGCAGAGTTACGAACTCTCCATTTCGGGTGCTGACGACAAAACTTCGTACTACGTTTCGGGTGGCTACTACAACCAGGAGGGTACGGCACTCGGCTCGGGCTTTGCTCGTTTCTCGTTCCGTGCCAACTTGGAACGTAAGGCTGCAAAGTGGCTCAAACTTGGAACCAATACGATGTTCAACTATCAGCAGATTCAGCAGGCTGACGAGGGCGCTTAT
>JAFVXS010000191.1 GCA_017501025.1 Alistipes sp. | reverse complement strand
GGTACATGCATCGACGAGTGTCCCGTCGAAGCAATCTCGGCAGGTGACATTTATGTAATTGATCCGGATGCTTGCATCGAGTGTGGTGCTTGTGCCGGTGTTTGTCCTTCGGAGGCTATCTCGTTAGATGAGTAGCACCTGCTGATGAGGATAGATTAGTGCGGGCATAGCCCCGTATAATTGCAAATAAGCCTGTTCGAATGAACAGGCTTATTTGTTTGTTATGGTTAGTCTCTTCGGCTACTCGGCAGAATCTTTTGGTATCTCTACATCCGCTTTACGACCATTTGCATCGTACATAAAACGGCGAATCTTCTTGGTTGGGGTCTTGATAAACTCCTCTTCCTCCTCTTTTACCTCGGTAATGCGGGAGTTGCGATTTACACGCTCGTTTACCCAAACCTTGATTTCGGACATCAACTCGTCGCGAAACTTCTCCCACTCGGCCTTCTTCTGGTGCCACGAATCGACCAACTCCTCGTAGCGAGCCTCCAAAGCCTCTTTGTCGAAGTGTACCAATGCAACAAGTTTACCCTCGTGCTCGGTTACAACCGACTCGTTGATATAGACGTGCGAGTTGAGAACACTCTCGATATCTTCGGGATAGATATTCTCGCCATTCTGTCCCAAAATCATATTTTTCAGACGGCCTTTGATATATAGCCAGCCATCGTCGTCGATATAGCAGAGGTCGCCCGTGCGGAAGAAGCCATCCGCAGTAAATGCTGCTGCCGTAGCCTCCTCGTTTTTGTAGTATCCAATCATTTGGCTTGGGCTCTTTACAACCAATTCGCCCTGTTTTGTTTCGGGGTCGATATTTTCAAGACGATACTCGATATCCGGCAGAATCGGTCCTGTTGAGCCGAGTCGTAACATTCCATCCACTGCACCTGCGATAAGTGGGGCGGTCTCGGTCAGACCATAGCCGATATCGTAGATAACTTTTGCATCGAGCAGGAACTGCTCCACCTGACCATCTAGCTTTGCTCCACCGATTCCGAAGAAACGGATACGTCCGCCGAATGTCTTTGTAAGTTTTTTTCCTGCTACGCGGTGCAGATAGCGACGAATAAAGCCTATGCTGTAAAGTTTTCGCATAAATGCGGTCGAAGTAAACTTCTTCAATACGCTGCCACGGAAAATCTTCTCGATAATAAGCGGTACGGTAAGCATAATTGTAGGGCGTACCTCGCGGAATGCAGGCAACAATACCGACACTGTTGGGGCTTTGTCGAGATAGACAACGTGTGCTCCGTGGTAGAATGCCAAAATCAGACCGATAGTACACTCGTAGGTGTGCGAAAGTGGCAATACTGATAGGAAAATATCGGTTTCGTAAACCATAAACAGTTTATCAATCATCCACAACTGCGACGAGAGGTTGTAGTGTGACAACATTACGCCCTTTGGTTGCGAAGTTGTTCCGGATGTATATATGATTGCTGCCAAATCTTCGGGCTTTGGAATAGTTGTAGAACCGCAACCCTGAACTCGCTGTTGCAGAACATTGAGATTCTTGGTGCGGATAACAATATTGAGCCTATCGGAGCTCTTTTTAGACAGTTTTGTGAAGAGTTTGTCCGACACAAAGAGGGCCTTCGTCTCGGAGTGCTCGATGATGCGATCAATGTCTTCGGATGTAAAATCGGGGAGAATAGGAACGACAACGTATCCTGCCGAAGTGATAGCAAAATAGCTAATACCCCAGTTTGGATTGTTACTACTCAAAATAGCAACCTTATCGCCCGGCTTGATGTCGGCATCGATAAGCATTTGTTGGATTTTCGCTACGCGGTCGCCAACCTCCTTGAAGGTTACGCCTTCGCCACGCCAGAGCGAAAATGCCGTACGAGTGGAAAACTTCTCAATACTCTTTTGAAGTACCTCGTACAAAGTGTTAAGTTTCATAGTAAATAAAATTTGGTTAAAACTATTTATATTGGCGAATATAGTTACGCACAATAGATAATTCGTTGCAAAAATACGATTTTTTTTGCGAAAAGTGTTAATTTTGAGCGTTAAAATAGTGCGTTGTGTTACATAAAGAGCAAATAGAGGAGATATCACGCGAAGTTGGCTTCGATTTATGCGGTGTTGCCCGATGCAGAGTATTGGACGACGACGCCTCATTTTTGCAGCAGTGGGTCGATTCGGGCAAGAACTCTACGCTCGGTTATATGGAACGCAATATCGACAAGCGTGCCGACGTATCGTTGATGGTCGAGGGTGCTCGCACGGTGATAGTGTGTGGTGTGGCGTACAAGAATCGTTTTAGTGATGGTTACGCCTCCGACTGTCGTACGAAAGTTGCATCGTATGCACTTATGGAGGATTACCATACCACCATCCGCGAACGTTTGCGTAAGATGCAGTCGCTATTGGAGTGCCGTAGCGGATGTCGTATCGAGGGACGAGCTTTTGTCGATTCCGCCCCGATTTTCGAGAAACGATACGCTGTCGAGGCAGGCTTGGGTTGGATCGGTCGCCAATCACTGTTGGTAAATCCGCATTATGGCACTTTTCTGCTGTTGGGTGAACTTGTCATCACAGCCGAGTGCGATGAGTACGATACCCCATATCGGGGCGTAGGATGTGGCGAGTGTCACCGCTGCGTGGAGGCTTGCCCCAACAATGCTATCTGTCAGGGTCATATCGATACGCACCGCTGCATATCGCGTTTAACTATCGAGCAAGGTGATGGTAAGGATATGCTGCTCGATACCGCAGGTTGGATTTTTGGTTGCGATGAGTGCCAAACCATCTGCCCATATAACCGACAAGCACCCTATTCGACAATCGAGCCGTCGTTTGACCCCGTTACCGTAGCGTGGGAGGAGTTGAGTAGTGATGAGTTCGCAAAGCAGTTCAAAGCGACACCGCTGGGGAGAAGCTCGATAGAGAGGATTATACAACTTATACAAAAATAGGCTACCGTTTCGGATAATCGTTATTTTATTTTAACTGATTGATTTTCAGTGTTAGTTTTTACGAAAATTGCGAAATCCTACATAGAAGACTACATGGAGGTCGTAATCAAGTCCAAAAACTACGAATGCAAAGGCAAATAGAACTTTTGAAAGTAAAGTGCTGAAATCAAGCATCTTCCAAAGATGCATTGTGAATAAACTAAGGTGGCGTATGAGAGAACTGCAAGGTTCACTACATACGCCACTTTTGTATATTATTGCTTCAACGACTCACGATACTTATTTAGACTCT
>JAFVXS010000190.1 GCA_017501025.1 Alistipes sp. | reverse complement strand
TTGTGTGGCTGCCTACCGCCAAAGGCTTCTACTCGCCACGCAATGTGAAGCAGGTACACGCTTACGGAGTTGCTGCCGAGGCGGCTTTCGATGTGCGATTGGCTGCCGATTGGCAACTCTCGGCAAAGATGATGTATAGTTGGACCCCCTCAATCAATCGTGGCGAGCCATATTCGGAGGCCGACCGCTCCGTAGGCAAGCAGTTGCCATATATCCCGCAACATACGGCAAATATCACCGCCCGATTGAGTTTTCGTCGGTGGTCGTTACTCTATAAGTGGTGCTATTACAGTCGTCGCTACACGATGTCGAGCAACGATTTGACCCTTACGGGGACGCTACCCGAATACTTTATGAGCAATCTCTCGTTGGAGCGTACCCTCTCGCTCTCGTGGGCAGACCTCTCGTTCAAAGGGACAATCAACAATCTGCTCGACGAGGAGTATGTGTCGATACTCTCGCACCCTATGCCGGGTATAAATTTCGAGATTTTTGTGGGTATAACCCCAAAGTGGCACCGTCGTCGATAGTACGGAGCAGCGACCGCTCGTCTATTTGAGCGAGTGGCGTCCCACCGAGTCGAGGTAGCCGATAAGCAACTGCGGACGGTCTGTCTGAATCATCGTTGCACCATATTCGAGGACTTTGCCGTAGATAGCAGCCGCATCTCCTATGGCGCGATTATCCTCCAAACCGTGCGTTTCGCCTCCGCAAATCGAGTCCCAGAGCGTATTTATCCACAATCGGTTGCAGCTCTGTATTACACGTTGGAATATCTGCTCTATACCATCAATCGACGAGTCCCAACATATCTCGTATGCAACGGTGCTAACTCCGCTTGCAAGATACTCCTCGAACAGAGGCTCGTGCTTCTCCCAACGCTTTGCCGTATAGTTGATAATCGGCATATAGAGCATATTTGTCGAGTATTGGCTCTGCTTTGCAGAAATCTGTGCTGGCGATTTGCTACTCTTGATAATGACGTGCTTTACCATATTCCGCTCTTGGAGCAGCGGCATAATCTCGTCGTAGTAGTTGTAGCCCTTGTCGATATTTATCAACACACGACCCTTGCACAAATCGAGAGCCTCCTCCAATGTCGGCATCTTGACCTTTCGCTGCACTATGCCGTGACCGCTACGCAGACGACACTTCCGTATCGAGTCGAGTGTAAGCTCCTTTACACGACCCTTGCCGTTTGTAGTGCGGTTTATCGATGCGTCGTGACACAGCACAAGGTGTCCGTCGATGGTGCGTTGTATGTCGATTTCGACCATATCGACACCCATTGCGATAGCCGACTCGATAGCCTCCAACGAGTTCTCGGGGTAGTTTCGCCAATCGCCACGATGTGCTACGACCACCACATATTTCGATGCAGGGTCCTCGATTTCGCGGAGGATGCGGTCAGCACGTGTTTGTGCCACGCTTTGTGCTATGCCGAGTATCAGCAGCAGGGTGCAACAGATAAGATTTCTCATATATCTCTCGATTTTGGATTTGCTATATATACAAAGGTATATTTTTTTGCGGAGACGTACAAAAAATGAGGCTTAATAAAATGGGGACGACTATAAATTAGTCGCCCCCCCATAATTATAGTTTAATACAGAGTAGCTTATTCAACGAAAACTACGCCACCGTCGATAAGCACAGCCTGCGACATACTGGTAATACCACCGTAAACCTTCAAAATGTCAGCACAATCAGCAGCAGTTACAACTACGCCGTTAATCATCGAACCCGCCTTAACTTTGTTAGGAGCTACGTCACCTACGGTCGAAATTTTTGTCGATGCAGTGTTGCTACCGCAAAGGATACCGCACAAAGCACCCTCTGCACGGATATCGAAAAGAACGGTGTTGCCATTCCAGTTCTGTTCGGTGTTGCCGTGAACGCCTACCAAACCACCGCAAGGAGTGGTTTCATTAGCAATGATAGTAACATTAGCACTACAATCCGAAATGCTTGCCTGACCGAAGCCGTTGATACCACCCATAGCACCGGAAGCGTTCTTCTCGGCGGAGAGAGTACCTTTGAACGAGCAGTTCTCGATAGTACCTGCGATACAACCGCCGATACCACCAAAACGCCACTGCGACTCCGAAAGAATCCTAATACTACCTACACAAACAGCATCGCTTACGGTTGTGCCACTACCTGACTGACCAACAACAGTACCAATGTAGCTGTTACCGTTAGTCTGATGGCCCTCGTTTACAACGATATTAGCCTGGTGTGCAACATTTCTGATAGGGTTAGCTTTATATGCGTGACCTACAATACCACCTACATAGCACTGCGACTTGCCGGCAGTGAGTTCGAGGGCTGCTTTGTTTGTAACATTCTCTACTACTGTACCCTGCTGATACAAACGACCAATAGCACCACCAAGATATGTGGTGTACATACCGCTCTTCATATCAATAGTACCGTAGTTGTGGCAATCCTTAACATCAACGTTGGTCAAACCAATAACACCACCAAGTTGGAATGCAGTCTTGTTCGATGGACGCATCGAAACATTGAGGTTAATCATACCGTTATTAACGCAACCCGATACGATATCGCCCAAACCAAGCTTGTTGCCAGCCTGACCTGCAATACCACCAAGACAAGGGTTACCCGAAGCACCACATCCGGCAGTAGTATCGCCACCACCCGAAGCGTGAGTACCTGTCATCGAAACCTCACCGTAGTTTACACAGTCGGTAATAGCGAAGCAGCCGCAACCAACAACGCCACCGGCAGCCGAACGAGTGATTGCATATTCGCCTGTGGTGTCATCCACACAGATATACGATACTTTACCCTTATTTTCGCAAGCAACAATGTCAGCCTCTGCATAACCAATAATACCGCCGATGTTTCCGTAAGTACCATTGAGAAGAGCCTTACGCTCGCACGATACATTGCCACTGTTTTTGCAATTGAAGATGATACCGTAGTCGTTTTCGGCAGTCAGTTCAGCCCAACCGTGCTGCGAAGTAGCACCAATCACACCACCTACGTAGTAGTTCTTACCAGGAACACCATCAGCAGTTGCGAGAGTGATGTCGCCGTGGTTATAACAGTTTGCAACGAGATACTCGCCAGCCTTATACCAACCATAACCAACAACACCGCCGAAAGTCACCGAACCCGATGTCCAATTCATACCTGTAATAGTGAAGTCACCGAAGTTCTCACAATCGAATACCTGCTTGTACGAACGAGCAGCAACAGGACCGCAAGTGAAAGCTTCGCCAATATCGATGGCCGATACGTTGATATCAACAGAAGTTTGGATACCCGAGATAATACCGTTGTTCTTCAACGCGATAAGTGCGTGGTCGCCCGCAGTAGCAGGAGCCCAAATACAAGAGCTATCAACAATGATATTCTTGATAGTACCACGGTTGTCAGCAAAGAGAGCCGAAGTAACGGTCCAGTTATGCAAAACATAACCTTGACCATTGAATATGTGCTTGAATGCAGCATCACCTGTTGCGATAGAGCCTTGCAAAGTAAAACCTGCGAGGTCGATATCATTTTCGAGGACAACCTCACCGGCACCGTTTACGTAAGCCGAGTAGTCGCCGGCATCGACAGCGATAAGGAATGCCTGCAAGTCGTCAGCCGACTTGATAGAAGCAGCTTTTGGTGTGCCTGCATAAGTGATTTCAGGCATAACCATTGCAGTACCAAGTTTGATGGTAGTACCTGCGGTAGCACCGACGCTCTTTGTCATCTCTGTATTGGCAGCTGTAATAACAACCTTGAAACCCTCTGCATAGGTCTGTGCAGGAACAGGAACAAGAACCTGTGCCTTGCCTTCTTTAACAATGACATCCTTAATAGTAATGCTCGAAAGACCGCCCTTAACAGCCAAAGCACCTGTTGTAAAATCAACAGAAGCCGCACCTGCCAAAAGCTCGCCAGCGGCAGCCTTAATAGTAAGGTCGCAAAGTCCTGACGGAATACCATTAACAGTTACGAATACGCAACCAACAGCAGCCTCCAACGATACAGCAGCAGTCTCGCTCTTACCTGCGAAGACACCACAACTGCCACCGAGTGACTTTTCGTTATATCTTTGGTTGTCAGGAATAATAACGTCGCCATTACCATAAGCGAGTGCAGGAGCATAAACTACCTCGTAAGGAGCTGTAACACCCGATACAACGAACTTACCCTCCGACTTGCCAACATAAGCGGCAGCGACAGGCTCCGACTTAACGCCATTAACATAGATAACGTCGCCCTCCGACCAGCCAACCTGAACAGCAGTTGCTGTCTGGCCAATCATCTCCAAACGTGCTGCCTCATCGAGAACAACACCAATCTCAACCTTGTTGTTAAGTGCAACCTCCTCATCGAGTCCGGCTGTACAACCTACGGTCAGCATTCCCAATGCCAAACCGAGAAGCATAAATACCTTTTTCATTGCTTTCATTGTTTTTTTAGTTTGACATTTTGAATTAGTCCCAAGCTCCGGCTTCGGTGTCGATGTCACCAATACCAACCGAAGATTCAACGCTTGTTGTGAAGCCAGCCTCACAACGAACGTTCAACTCCTTAAATGCAGGTGCGGTGTAATTTGCACCAGTCAAAAGAACTTTTTTCATTGTTTAATTGATTAAAACGGTTTGTATTATTAAAAATTTTGCGTAAATAAAGTCCCGATTTTTCGAAAGTTAGTAAAAAAAACCGAAACGCCAAAAAAATAGATAGAGGTGTTCGCGATGTTAGGGGCGTGTTGCCGCAGAGCGGCAACGGCAATTCATCGGCTGTGCCGATGCGGCTATCGCCGAGGGGCGTTAGGGGCGTTTGCTTTGGTCGCTTTTCCCTAAATTCCCTAATCTCCCTAATCTCCCTATTGCGGCGCCCCTTTGTTGTTTGCCGCTCTGCGGCAACGGCTGTCGCCGATAAGGTCGAGTAAGGTCAATTAAGGTCTTGTAAGGTCTTTCGCTTTGCGGTTTTCGCTCTACTCCCTCGCTTTCGCTGTGGTCGCTTGTCGCCGCTGTGGTCGCTATCCCTAAATTCCTTAATCTCCCTAAACTCCCTAAACTCCCTATTGCGGCGCTCTACCCTCAAAGGCTAGGACATCTGGGACTTTTAGGACTTTTAGGAGAGCCGCTTTGCGGCTAATTTTGCTTTGGTCGCTTGTCGCCTTTGGTCGCCCGTCCTAGTTGTCCTAGTAGCCCTAGCTGTCCTAGTGCGGCGCTGTTTTGGTCGCTATCCCTAAATTCCCTAAATTCCTTAAACTCCCTAATCTCCCTATCGCGGCGCGGCGTTGCTCGCCCGCCCTATCACGGCGGCGACAAAAAAAATCTGCCCCCGCGATTGCGGAGGCAGACCAAATATTATGCAGACTATTTTATTAGATTGCAGGAACAAAAGTTACACCACCCTCTGTGAGGACGCCAAATCCCTCGGTTGTAATACCACCGTAGAGTTTAGCAAGGTCAGCACAATCAGCAGCAGTTACAGCTACACCGTTGATAGTTGTACCCTCCAAAACTTTGTTAGGAGTAGTGTCACCAATTACCGAAATCTTACCCTCGGTCGATGCAGTGTTGCTACCGCAGATGATACCACACAAAGCACCTTCTGCAACGATCTCAACCTTGATAGTGTTGCCGTTCCAGTTCTGTGCAGTGTTACCGTGAGCACCTACCAAACCACCGCAAGGAGTAGTAGCGTTACCTTTAAGAGCACAGTAAGCCTCCGAATCGGAAATGTTTGCCTGACCGAAGCCGTTGATACCACCAATAACACCATCAGTGTTGGTCAAAGTAACAACGTCACCATCGTTGTAGCAAGCAGTGATGTTACCACCGGCACAACCAGCGATACCACCCGAACGCCACTTGGTCGAAGCCAATACGGTCAAATCACCGTGGTTAGTCGAATTCTGGATAAGGCAGCTGCTACCATCGTACTGACCAGCGATACCACCGATATAGCTGTTAGCCGAAGCCTTGTGACCATCAGCGAAAGTGATGTTCTTGTTGTTTACAGAGTCAAGAACCAGACAGTTCTTACCGTGACCAACGACACCACCAAGATAGATCTGTGTATTCTTCTCTGTCTCGTATGGAGTGTAGTCGATTTCGCCATTGTTCTCACAGCCTTCAACATTGAATGGGCTGTAGTACATACGACCAACAACACCACCTGTATAGCTAGTACCGAAGCACTCGTTGATAGTGAATTTAGCGTTGTTTACGCAATACTTAACGTGGTTGTTGCTCAAACCTACTACACCACCAATCTGGCAAGCAGTATTGTTTGCAGGACGCATTGTAGCCAAGAAGTTTACTGCACCGTTGTTTACGCAACGCTCGATGAAGCAACCCTCAATAGCGTGGTGACCAGCCTGGCCAACAACACCACCGAAGCAAGGGTTACCCGAAGCACCGATACCTGCGGTCTCACCACTTGTACCACCTGCTGCATAAGTACCAGACATAGTAATTACACCCTCGTTAACGCAGTCACCCATATAGTAAACAGCAACAGCGGCAACACCACCAACGCAAGGACGAGTCGAAGCAGTAGCACTTGCGATATCACTAGGAGCGATGTAAGAAACAGCACCCTTGTTTACGCAACCAACAACGTCAGCCTCTGCATAACCAACAACACCTGCGATGTTAGCATACGAACCGCTATCCAAAGCCTTACGCTCGATGTGAATATCACCTGTGTTTACACAGTTGTAGATAATACCAAAGCTGTCTGATGCTGCTGCACGACTCTTATAGCCATTCTACGAAGTCGAACCGAATACACCACCGATGTAAGCATTCTTACCAACGATACCATCTGCACAAACAATCCTGATATCACCGTTGTTCTCGCAGTTTGCCAAGAGAGTCTCGCCAGCCTCGTACCAACCGTAACCAACAACACCACCGAGGTAGAGGTTACCTGTGCTCCAATATACGTTAGTGAATGTGAAGTCACCATTGTTAACGCAGTTCAAAACAGGAGTGTATGTACGAGCAGCGATAGCACCCAAAGTAGTGGTAGCCTCTACGTCGAACATATCAATAGTAACATCAACGTTAGAAGTGATGTCCGAAAGAACACCATTGTTCAACAAAGTAACCAAAGCCTGGTTGCCGTTGAAGATAGGAGTCCAAACACAAGACTCGTCGATAACGAGGTTCTTGATAGTACCGTTGTTGTCAGCGAAGAGAGCCGAAGTAACGGTCCAGTTCTTCAACGAGTGGCCGTGACCATTGAATACGTGCTTGAATGCAGGATCACCTGTCATAAGCGAACCCTGCAAAGTAACACCTGTAAGGTCGATATCGTTCTCAACAACAACCTCACCGGCACCGTTTACGTAAGCCGAGTAGTCACCGGCGTCGATAGCGGTAAGGAATGCCTGCAAGTCAGCAGCAGTCTTGATAGTGAGAGCACGTGGAGTACCTGCATAAGCAACCTCCGGCATCACCATTGCAACACCCTTTTTAACCTCTACACCGGCACCAGCACCGATAGTCTTAACCATCTCGGTATCACCGGCTGTAACAACAACATTGAAACCACCGGCATAGGTCTGTGCAGGAACAGCAGCGATGAACTGTGCAACACCAGCCTTAACAGCGATGTCGTGAATCTCGATAGACGAGAGGTAGTCATCAGCATACAAAGTACCTGTTGCGAAATCAACCGCTGCATTACCAGCCAAGCCCTCGCCATTGACTGCCTGAACAGTAGCAGAGCAAACTTCGGTAGGAATACCTGTTACGGTTACATAAACGAAACCAACAGCAGCCTCCAACGATACGGCAGCAGTCTCGCTATGACCAGCAAATACAGCAACATCACCACCGATCGCCTTTGCATCCCACTTACGCGAAGCAGGCAAAACTACCTCACCCTCTGCGTTGATAACTTTTGGAGCATAAACAACCTTGTAAGGAGCTGTAACACCCGATACAATGAACTTACCCTCCGACTTGCCAACATAAGCGGCAGCGACAGGCTCCGACTTAACGCCATTAACGTAGATAACGTCGCCCTCTGCCCAACCAACCTGAACAGCAGTTGCTGTCTGGCCAATCAACTGTAAACGTGCTGCATCATCAAGAACAACACCAATCTCAACCTTGTTGTTAAGGGTTGCCTCTTCATTGAGGCCGGTTGTACAACCCACGGTCAGCATTCCCAATGCCAAACCGAGAAGCATAAATACCTTTTTCATTGCTTTCATTGTTTTTTTAGTTTGACATTTGAATTAGTCCCAAGCTCCGGCTTCGGTGTCGATGTCACCAATACCAACCGAAGATTCAACGCTTGTTGTGAAGCCAGCCTCACAACGAACGTTCAACTCCTTAAATGCAGGTGCAGTGTAATTTGCACCATTCAAAAGAACTTTTTTCATTGTTTAATTGATTAAAATGGTTTGTGTTATTAAAATTTTTACAAAATTTGTGTCTATATTGCGTCGAAAGATAAAAAATAAAATTGAAACAACAAAACCAAAAAGCGAGAAAATGATATATTTAACCCGATTTTTGTATATTTTTTGAAAAAATATCTGCTTTTGGTAAATAAAACAGATTTTGTTACAGGAGGAAAATCTGTGTGACTATTTGAAGAATTTGTGTTGGAAAATCAGCATATACGCCACTGCAACCGATATGTAGGCGTCGGCAAGGTTGAAGATTGCACCGAAGAAGTAGCCTCGCGAATCGACCAAAAACGATAGCCACGAAGGGCAGCTCTCCCATTGGAAAAGCGGGAAGTAGAACATATCGACAACGCGACCCATCATAAAGGGTGCGTACGACCCGCCAAACTCGGCAACCGTAGAGACGGTCGATGCCGAAAAAATCATACCGTAAAAGGCACTATCGATGATATTGCCAATGGCACCTGCCGTGATAAGCGAGAGTGCGACAACGACTCCCGTAGGAGCCTTTTTCTTGATAAGGTAGCCGATGTAATAGATTAAGAATCCGACCATTACGATTCTGAATAGGCTCAATGCAAGTTTGCCCCAATCGAACGCACCTGTCGAGGCAATCTGCATACCGAAAGCGGCTCCGTTGTTCTCGACAAAACGGAGTTGAAACCAATCGGGAAAAACCACTATCGCCTCGTCGAGGTGCATAGTGGTCTTGACCCAAATTTTCAGAAGTTGGTCGGCTAAAATAAGCAGACAGACGATGATTGATACCTTGCGTGCGTTCATCGACAGACTATTTGCGAGCCTCCTTTGCTTCGATACACTCTGTTGCGTGAGGCACACGCAGCAGACGCTCGCGAGGAATCAGTTTGCCCGTAGTTTTGCATACGCCATAGGTCTTATGCTCGATACGTACCAACGCCATCTCCAAATTCTTGATGAATTTGAGCTGATGTGCTGCCAGACGCTCGCTCTCCTCTTTGGTGAGCGACAATGCACCCTCCTCCAACACTTTGAAGGTCGGCGACGTATCCTCGGTGTCGTTATCGGCCGTATGGGTAATCGATGCACGAAGCGACTCGTAGTCGTGACGTGCGGTAGCGAGTTTCGCAAGAATCAGCTCCTTGAACTCCGCCAACTCCGCATCACTGTATCTTATTCTTACACTCTCTGCCATAGTTTTTTCGATTTTAGTTTAGTAAAAGTACAAATAATTTTCGGACTATGCAAATATTGGGGCAAATTTATTGATAATTGCTCCAAATTTTCCATTCGCCCGTTTTTCCCTCCTTTTCGGCTTTTCGGGCTTTGGCAACGACCTCGGTGGCTATACGGCGTATTGTGGCGGCGATTTGTGGGTTTATGCCACAGTCGGCAACTCGCTCGTCGAACGGCTCGCCAAACAGATAGAGGTAGTTGATGCACGACTTCATATATGCACCCTCGCGACTTTGGTGTCGGTTGTCGCGGTAGAGCAGCGGCAGGTTTGCCATACGACCCTGACGAAATCCCTCACCGATAGGGCTTATGCCCCACACATTGCCAACCTCTTTGGCAAGCAGATGCACACCCTCGTAGAGCAGTGCATCGAGTCGCTCGTAGGAGCCGAAGCCGCGATAGTTTTGGTATGGGCACGCCCAAGTATGCTCGTAGATGATTCGGCACTTTGGCGAGTGTTTCAGAGTGAGTTGGTTGATTTGGCGGGATGCCGAGCGGATATCTGCCCTCTTTGTGTCGGCATAGTAGGCCTGATTTGGGGAGCTATCCTGCAAAAAGGCATAGTCGTAGCCGCCCCGCTCTATCGCCTCGATAGTGCGTTCCAGCAAGAGGTGTTCGGCAAACTCCTGACCACCCTTGATGCTTACGACGGCATCGATTGCGTGTCCCTGCGATGCGGCAATCTCCTTCAACATAAACGGAGTGCCGAAGTAGTAGGTGAACGAGTTGCCGACAAAGAGAATACGATGGCTGTCACGCATCGAACGTATGTGCGGATAGTGGATAAGTTGCATTCCGACATACGCGGAACGAGCTGCGATATTGGTCACGCCCTGACCCCCTTTTACGACTCGCAGACGCACCTTAACGCACTCTGTTGCAGCCTCTTCGAGACGGAACGACTCGGCAAAGGTTGTGTAGTGTGCCGAGCGGAAATATTTGTTGTAGAACGAGTACGGTTCGCCATTTGCGGTGCGACGCAGCCTCTCGCTCTGCGGTGCAACCCACTTCGAGCCATCCCAATACTCGAAGATAAAGTGCGTAGGCGACAGCTCGTCCGAGGCGTTGAGCGTACAGCCGAAATCGAACAGTGCCCCCGCCTTGATATCGCCGTTCGGCATAACGAACAGCAGGTAGTCGCCCTTGTCGAGCGATGCGATGGTCAGCCCCTTGTCGAAACCCGTTGCGAGGGGCTTGCCGTGTACGGGAACGACTGCAAAATAGCCGCTGCCGTTGTGAGTCGAGCAGATTCCGCTCTCCTCCCACTCGCCCGTATGCGATGCGCCCTTTTGCAACATCAATCGGGCTGCGGTATGGGTTGTCGGCGAGGTGAGATATGGCGGTTGGCTGACCTTTATTTCGTGACTTTTGCCGTCGGTGGTGGTTATCACGAGCGACGATGTACGCTCTTTGGTCGTAAAGTTAGGCTCCGCCCACAAGCGTACGGTATGCTTCTGTCGCTTTGCTATCGAAGGTCGGTTGGCAACGCCAAACCACGCATCTTTTGCGTGGAGTGTAACACTCTCTTTCGCAGTGGAAATCACAGTATTGACACAAACGTTTGTCCCCGATTGAAACTCTATGCTGTCGGGGGTCTTAATGCCCGGAATTTGTGCAAAGGCGTTGCTTGCTACGATGAGCAGAGCGGTGGCGATGGTTGTGAAAAGTCCGAAACGCTTCATAGTCGATGAGTTGCTCTTATATATAATATATTGTACAAATGTAACCTTAATTTTTTGTTTTCGCAAAAGCAGCACACCATTTTTTGTCATCAACCGCCCGCAAAAAAGGGAGCTGTCTAACAAGGTTATTTCTGCCTTACACTTGCCATCAAATTCTCATTTACGCCAAGTGAACTGCGGTTTTCGGGCTTCGCAAGCCTTGAAATGCCTCTTGTTATACAACTTCCAACAAAAAGGGTGTGTCTAAAAAACTTGTTAGACACACCTCTCGAAATATTGGTTTTGTTTGAAACGCTATGCTCGGCTGACAGCAATCATCAGCGGAGCATCGTTGAGTTCGCTCTCCACTACAAAATCGCCCTTTGGAGCCTCTGTGCAGATAACCTCTACGGCGAGTGTCTGGCTGCCGATATAGTCGCTGAATACGGCTACGGCACTGCTTGTAAGGTCGTTCTGCTCAATCTCCACGCGAATCTTATCGGTAACCTCCAAGCCCGAATCCTTGCGGATATTTTGGATGCGGTTTACCAACTCACGAGCTGTACCCTCCTGTACCAAAGCCTCGGTCAGGGTGATGTCGAGTGCTACGGTGAGTTTGCCCTCCGAAGTTACCAACCATCCCGGCATATCCTCCGATGTGATATCGAAGTCGGCAGGTGTTACGATAAGCTCCTCGCCATCGATTGTGATGCGGCTCTCGGCCGACTGCTCGATGCGGGCGATATCCTCCTGCGAGAATGTTGCAATCAGGGCTGCCATCTGCTTCGAGTAGCGGGCATAACGTGTGCAGAAATTCTTGAAATTCAGCTTTATACGCTTTGTGATAATGCCTGTTGTATCGCTGATAAGTTCTACCTCCTTGACATTCACCTCGCTCATAATCAGCGAACGAACAGCCTCGATATGGCGTTGCATCGATGCATCCAAAATCGGAATCAAAATCTTTGTCAGCGGCTGACGAACTTTGATATTGACCTTGCGACGCAGTGCCAATACCATCGACGAGATACTCTGTGCAATCTCCATCATCTGTTCCAAATCGGCATCTATCGCCTTTTCATCTGCTTTTGGGAAGGCTGCAAGGTGAACCGACGTATTGTGGTGATTTGTCACGGCGTTCAAATCGCGGAAAATCTGCTCGGCAATGAATGGTGCAAAAGGTGCAGCCAACTGTGCGGTCTGCTCCAAACAGGTGTAGAGTGTCTGGTATGCCGACAACTTATCCTCGTTCATCGTACCGCCCCAGAAGCGTTTGCGGTTCAATCGAACGTACCAGTTGCTCAAATGCTCGCCCACAAACTCCTGAATTGCACGTGCGGCAGGGGTTGTGTCGTAGTTGTCCAACGCTGCGGTAACCTCGCCGATAAGCGTGTTAAGACGCGACAATATCCAGCGGTCGATTTCGGGACGACGCTCCAACGGAATCTGTGGCTCGCTGCCCGTGAATCCATCGACATTGGAATAGAGGGCGAAGAACGAGTAGGTGTTGTAGAGTGTGCCGAAGAACTTACGACGCACCTCATCGACACCCTCGACATCGAATTTCAGGTTATCCCACGGCTGCGAGTTGGTAATCATATACCAACGCACTGCATCGGCACCATACTTGTCGAGTACCTCGAATGGATCGACGGCATTGCCCAGACGCTTCGACATCTTGTTGCCGTTTTTGTCCAATACCAAACCGTTTGAGATGATGTTGCGGAATGCCACGCTGTCGAACAACATTGTTGCGATTGCGTGCAGCGTATAGAACCAACCACGAGTCTGATCGACACCCTCGGCGATAAAGTCGGCAGGGAATACCTCGTTGAAACGCTCCTTGTTCTCGAACGGATAGTGCAACTGTGCGTAAGGCATAGCTCCCGAGTCGAACCAAACGTCGATAAGGTCGCTTTCGCGGTACATAGGCTCGCCCTTCGACGAGAGCAGCACAATCGAATCAACATAAGGTTTATGCAGGTCGATATTCTCTACCGAGTAGTTCTCCTTCGACATATCGCCCACGCGGAAGTTCTTGTATGGGTTTTCGCTCATCAAACCGGCCTCGACACTGCGGTCAATCTCGGCGATAAGCTCCTCAATCGAGCCGATACACTTCACTTCGGAGTACTCCTCCGTAGCCCAAATCGGAAGCGGTGTGCCCCAGAAACGCGAACGCGAGAGGTTCCAATCTGCCAAGCCCTCCAACCACTTGCCGAAGCGACCCGTACCTGTCGATTCGGGTTGCCATTTGATGGTCTTGTTGAGTTCAATCATTCGCTCACGCAGTGCCGTAACACGTACAAACCACGAGTCGAGCGGATAGTACAACACCGGCTTATCGGTACGCCAACAGTGTGGGTAGGAGTGGGTGTGTTTCTCGATTTTGAACACCTTGCCTGCCGCTTTGAGCATTACGCAGATGTCGATATCGAGAGTTGTTTCGCTATCCTTCAATGCATCGTCGTAGGCATTCTTAACGTAGCGACCTGCCCACTCCGTATAACTTGCTACATCGACCTGCTTGGCGATAAAGTCGTCATCCAAATCCTCCAAGCGGAACAAGCGTCCCGACTTATCGACCATCGGCATACTCTTGCCCGACTTATCGACCATAAAGAGTGGTGCGATTGCTGCGGCACGTGCTACACGGTCGTCATCGGCACCGAACGTTGGGGCGATATGGACAATACCCGTACCATCTGCCGTAGTGACATAGTCGCCCGTAATCACACGGAATGCATCGCCCATAGGTTTTACCCAATCGATAAGTTGCTCGTAGTGTAAGCCCTCCAACTCGCGACCCGACAGCGTGCCCTCCATAATGGAGAACTTGCCCTCCATCTTCTTGCCGAAGTATGAGCCGACCAAATCTTTTGCGATGATTACGGTCTGTGGCTGGTCGGTATATGGGTTGAGGCACTTCACACGAACGTACTCAATCGATGGGCCTACACAGAGAGCCGTATTCGATGGCAGAGTCCAAGGTGTTGTGGTCCAAGCGAGGATAAACAGCTCGCCATCGATACCCTCGAACAGCGATTCGCTCTTTGCGTCACGCACTACACGGAACTGTGCCGTACAGGTGGTATCCTTCACATCGCGGTAGCAGCCCGGTTGGTTCAACTCGTGGGTCGAAAGACCCGTACCGGCCGCAGGCGAGTATGGTTGAATGGTATAGCCCTTATAGAGCAGCCCCTTGTCGAAGAGGCGTTTGAGCAGATACCACAAAGTCTCGATATATTTATTGTCGTATGTGATGTACGGGTCGTCGAGATTTACCCAATAGCCCATCTGACGAGTGAGGCGACCCCAAACGTCGGTATATTTCATCACATCCTCGCGGCAGTGGCGGTTGTACTCCTCAACCGTAATTCGCTTGCCGATATCCTCTTTTGTGATACCGAGCGACTTCTCGACACCCAACTCGACAGGCAGACCGTGTGTGTCCCAACCCGCCTTACGATGTACGAGATAACCCTGCTGCGTCTTGTAGCGACAGATTACATCCTTGATTGTACGAGCCATAACGTGGTGGATGCCCGGCATACCGTTTGCCGAAGGCGGACCCTCGTAAAATACAAAGGTTGGCGAACCCTCGCGAGTGGTGATACTCTTGTGGAACGTATCGTCGGCGTCCCACTGTTTCAGCATCTCCTCTGCCACGTTTGGCAGCGATAGATTTTTGTACTCTTTGAACTTCATATTGCTGTTTGCGTTTTGTCAAAAGACCTGAATTATCCGACAAAGGTATGAAAAATATTCGATTATGGCACCACTTATCGCAATACCTGAATATTATCGAAGGCAAAATACATCGGATAGGTAGGATATTCAGCCTCCGAATCGGTTTCTATGCCATTGATGTAGCGACCTTCGTACATACGGAACTCTACTCGCTTGACTACACCGAGGGCGGACAAATCCCAACGCTTCCAACTCTTTGGATATGGGCCGTCGAAGAGCTTGTACGAGAGCGAATTAGTCACGTTGCCATTCTTGTCGATACCCGTAGCGACAATCTTGATATATTGGTCGTCGCCCATTTTAGGTGCGAATGAGTTGCCATTCTTTACCACGTTGAGCGTATAGGATGTGTTTACAACATAGATGAACTCGATAATACCTGTGGTATATTTGAACTCGATAAATGGCGGAACATCGTTCGATGCAACATAACAAACCGCAAAGTTGGTATTTGCCGCACCGTTAAGGCTCTTCTCGGAGATTGTCAGCTGCTGCTCGTATGTCGCCTCCAAAGAGGTTACGATATAGTTCGAAATTGCGATACCTCCACCGTCGAATGTGCCTGTTTGCCACTTGTCGGGGAGTTTGCTGTAAAGGTCGGTGCGGACATCATACCAAGCGTAGCCTTTGCCGCTATACAGCAACTCGCCACCATACTGCTGCGTATCGACAAGGTCTTTCCACCACGAGTATTGTACCGTACCCGGATTTTCGGTATCACCGCCGGCGTGTCGGTCATCCTCGAAGTTGCAGAGGTAGCGTTTGCGTTGTACGTCGCCATCGCCATCGTTCGAGCAACCAACCGCAAAGATGGTTGCAAGCATCACTAAATAAAAAATCTTCTTCATAGTTCTATTATTTTTAATTTTCGATTTTACCACTTTCTGTACACAGGCAATGCACGTCGTGTCGATGCATCGAGCGAGACCGCAATAAACACCATAATCGTAGTGGCCAACAACGACGAGCCTCCATAGCTAATGAGTGGCAGCGTAATACCCATTACGGGCATAAATCCCATTGTAAAGCCGATGTTTATCACGACGTGATATGTCAGTATCGATGCGGCGGAGTAGCAATAGACCCTGCCGAAACTCTCTTGTTGATTGTCGCCCATCCGCATCAGTTTCAGAATAAAGAGGGCGTATAGGAGGAACAGCACACCTGCTCCCAAGAGTCCGAACTCCTCGCAGATGGTGCAGAATATAAAGTCGGTGTGTCGCTCCGGTACCATTTTGTAACGGATTTGGGTGCCTTGCAGATACCCTTTGCCCGTCAAACCTCCCGAACCGATAGCGATTTTCGACTGATTTACGTTGTACGAAGCATCGCGGTCCTGACTCAAACCGAGCCAAGTGTCGATACGCAACTTCTGATATCCGTGCAGATTGTCGTAGAGTACGTTGCTCGTAAAGAGTACCGACATCGACACGACAAAGAGACCCGTAATGAGGTAGAGTTCGCGAATATTTGCACGATAGGTCCACCATATAATTGCAGGCAGCGATGCGATGGTTGTGCAGAGCAGGAATTTGTAGTATGTATTGTCGCCCTCCTCTGCAAAGAGTGCATAGACTCCGTAGAGTAGTGTCGTTACAAAGAACAACACGCCCAGATACTTTATGGCGACCTTCCAACGCTGACGCATCAATATTGCCGAGATTACCGAAAAGAGTATCACGAGTGCCACCAAAAGCGGAGTCGGCGGCATCAACATCGACAAGAAGAATAACACCACTACGCAGACAATCAATATGCAGAGCCACATATTCAACCCCTCGCGGAACAACATCAACAGCAACGAGCAGGCTATAAGTCCCGTACCGAAGTCGTTTTGCAGTTTTACGACCACAAATATCGGCAGGATAATCAGAGCCACCTTCATCAGCGATTTAGGCTTCTCGACCGAGAATGAGTAGTCGCTCATCAGTCGGGCGACACCCAATGCCAAACCGACCATAGCAAACTCGATAGGTTGCAGCGTAAAGCCCCCTACACCTATCCACGCACGAGCTCCGTTGCGTTCCAAACCTATGCCCGGCAACATTGTCGATAGAGCCAACAGCAGCGATGCAACATAGAAAACATAGGCGTATTTGTGCCAAAGTCCGCTATCGCAGAGGAGTATCACAAATGCGATTGTCAGCGACATCCCGATATAGATGATGTGCTTCATATACTCGTTCGACAACGAAAATATCGCAACATCATCGCCACGCCACGTCGCCGAGATTACGGCAACCAGACCGATAGCCACCAATGCAAGGTAGATGGCTACAAATCCGTAGTCGAGACCGCTGAACAACTTTACGCTTTGCCGGTTATGTACTCTCTGGTTAAACATCCTTCTTTACTCTCTTCTTTTTGCTGTCGTAAGCGTTCCAATAGTTGAGTTTCAAATTTTTGACATAATCGACCAATGCCGGACGTCGAATGGTGTCGGTCAGATACAACTCCTCGATAAGCGAGGCGATAGGTACTGCTGCTTCGGCTCCGCTGCGACCGTGTTCGATATAGGCTGCAATGGCGATTTTCGGGTTGTTGCGAGGTGCAAACGACACGAACGTAGAGTGGTCGTCACCCTTCGGGTTTTGCGAAGTTCCGGTCTTGCCACAGACATCGAAGCCCGCAAGATTTGCCGCACGACACGTTCCATCGACATTCACTGCTCGCCACATACCCTTTACGACGCTCTCGAAGTGTTGCTTTTCGACCTTCGTATAGTGGCGGGAGCGGAACTCCTCGCCAATGGAGTCCTTGCCAATCATCCGCACCGTATGTGGTGTATAGAAGTAGCCTCGGTTGGCGATTGTTGCTGCGAGGTTTGCCAACTGCAAGGTCGAACAGAGCAACTCGCCCTGACCGATTGCAAGCGACAATATCGTAAGTGCGTTCCATCGTGCGTGGTATCGCTTATCGTAGAATTTGCGTGGCGGCACATATCCCGAAATCTCATTTGGGAAATCGACACCGAGTTCCACGCCGAAGCCGAAACTCTCGACATACTCACGCCAAGCCTCATAGCCCTCTTTCGACGATTTATAACGCTTGTTTTCGAGTATCGAGCGGAAGACATTACAGAAGTATGCGTTGCACGAGGTGGCTATCGCGTAGTCGAGATTCAGTGGCGATGCGTGGGGGTGACAACCCATCTTGATTTTGCCGTAGTGGTAGCCGTGGTTGCACTCGTAGCGATAGTGTGGCTTTAAGACACCCTCCTGCAAGCCAATCAGAGCATTTACCAACTTGAAGGTCGAGCCTGGCGGTTGCGACGACTTTGTTGTGCGGTTGAGCAGCGGACGTCTCACCTCGTGGTTGAGCAGCTGCATATAGTAGTTGCCCCACTGCGGACCCGAACTCTCGTTGGGGTCGTAGGTTGGCGACGATGCCATAACGAGAATCTCGCCTGTCGATGGCTCGATTGCCACCACCGAGCCGACTTTGCCCTTCAAAAGTTCCTCGGCAAACTCCTGCAAACGCCCATCGATGGTGCATATCAAATCTTTGCCCGGAACGCTTGGCGACATCACCTCGTCTATCTTCTCCTTGCGGTTGTAGCGAATCAGACCCTTTTCGCCTCGCAGCTGATGTTCGTATTCGGCCTCCAATCCCGACTTACCGATATAGTCACGCTCCTCGTAGAAGTTCTCCGAGGCTCTGTATCGCAAACCCTTCTCGTCAATCTCGGCGATGTAGCCCAACAGGTGTGCGGCAACAGGTCGCGGATAGCTTCGCATAGTGCTTGCTTTGGTGGTAAATCCCTCGATGCCCGACTCCTGCAAACGCAGATTTGCCTCGGCACTCAATCGGCGAGCAATGATGGTCTTGTCGCGGGACTTTGCAGGGAGTCGCTTCAAGGCTCGTTTCAGTCGAAACAACTCAACACCCGTAATTTTTGCGAATTGCACCGTGTCGAATGGTTGTTGCACCTTGTAAGGCGTTATGATAAGGTCGTAGCAGACCTGATTTTGCACCAGATAGTTGCCGTTGCGGTCGAAAATTTCACCTCGTGGGGGTGTTTCGCGAAGGTAGGAGATATAGTTGTCCTCCGCCTTCGAATCGTAGTCGGCACTGCTGAACTGCATATAGATAAGACCTATGAAGTAGCACACGAAGATACCGATAACCAATACGTGTGAGAAAAATCGCCGTATGTCGTTACTGCTGTTGTACCTCATTTCGACTCGAATCTAGTGTTGAACAGACGCAGTAGAATCATCACAAAAGCTGTCGATGAGAGGGTGCTTATCACCAATCGCAGCGTGAAGTGCCAGAAGTTGAAGAACGACAACTGCTCGACCGTAAAGAATATCAGCGAGTGCAGCACGACCATAGAGGCGATATAGGTGTAGAATCGGCGTACACCAATAAGTTTTATCGTCGGCACGTCGTTGGCGATAGCGTAGTCCGAGAGGTTGGCGATATGGCGTAGTATCGGGCGACGCAACATCGCTACGGGGAGTGTCGAGAGTACATTAAGACCGACCGTTCCCATCGTTACGTCGATAAAGAGACTCAACAAAAGTGCCGTTACGAGCATCTTCAACTGCGATGTGTCGAGAGGCAACATTATCAGTATGGCGATATAGACCATCGGAGCAAACAGCGTGCTGATGGTAAGGTGGTTGAGCAGCAGGCACTGCAAAGCGAGTACCACCATTACGAAGAGTATGTAGTGTCGTTGTTGGTTCATTGTCTGCTCGTTTTACTCCTCTGTTGCCGGCAGGGGGTTCTCCTGCATATACTTTACCTCGTCGATTTCGCTATTATCGACCAAAATTACACTCTGCAATCGGGCTATATCGGCGGATAGCCTTACGCGGCACTTATAGGTCATACCGTCAAGCACAGCCTCTTCGATTGTTCCGATGCGGGTCCCCGCGGGGAAGTAGAGCGAGAAGCCCGAAGCCTCGACCGTCTCGCCTCGCTCTATCTGGGCATATTTCGATACATCGTCCAATCGAACGGTGTAGGCATCATCCTTTGCCCAATATAGCGAGCCTACGCTATGGTCTTTGCCGAGTCGGACACTGAAATGCTGGTCGGTGTTGAGCAACGAACGGGCTATGGAGTAGTGCTGCGTACAGTTTGTGATAGAGCCGACAGCATAGCCATCGACAGTCAGCACCGCCATATTTATTCGCACTCCGTCATCCTCGCCCTTGTTAAGCACGATGTAGTTGGTGTTGCGGTTGAGCGAGTTCGACATCACCTTTGCGGCGATATGGTGCAGGTTACGCATATTCTGCCCCACCTCGATAGGCTCGGGGTAGCGTGTGACGTAGTCGTTCAGTCGATTTTGCAGTTCGGCTATCTGCTCCACGAGTTTCGCATTTTCGCGTCGCAACGAGAAGTACGACACCGTATTTGTCGCAAATCGATTGAAGGTGCCGAAGATGGCGTTGTTTGCTGCAATGAGTCGTGATTCGGTGTATGGGGTAGAGTTCAAATAGCACGCTATGGCGATAATCTCCAAGATGAAAAAGATTATCGCCACATAAAACTTGCGTATGAAGTAAATCAGCTTGTACATCTACCTCGTTTTGGGTTGTGACGGGGGAGTTGCCACACCCGCCACCATTTTTTTACACTTCGATTAGTCTCGCAACAGGAATTGGAACTTGTCCATATTCTTCAATGCGATGTTTGTTCCGCGAACGATAGCGCGCAGAGGGTCCTCGGCAATGTGGAACGGAATACCCGTCTTGTCGGACAGACGCTTATCCAAACCCTTGATGAGGGCACCACCTCCGGCGAGATAGATACCGTTCTCGACAACATCCGAATACAACTCCGGTGGCATCTTTGTAAGCACCTGCATAACTGCCTCGTCCAACTTCGAGAGCGATGCTTCGAGGGCGTAGGCAATCTCGCTGTAATTGAGGACTACGGTCTGTGGAAGAGCCGTAAATACACTCGGGCCTGTAATCTTCATATCCTCCGGCTCATCCTCCAACTCGGTAAGTGCGGCACCGATATTGCGTTTGATACGCTCGGCAGTACGCTCTCCGACACGGATGTTGTGCTGTTTGAGGATGTAGTTCATAATGTCGTTGGTAAATACATCGCCCGCAACATTGATAGACTCCGAGCATACGATACCGCCCAACGATATGCAGGCAATCTCGGATGTACCGCCACCGATGTCGATGATCATATTGCCCTCGGGAGCCTCTACGTCGAGACCTGCACCCAGAGCAGCAGCCATAGGCTCGAAAATCATCGCCACGTCGCGACCTCCTGCGTGCTCTGCCGAGTCGCGTACCGCCTTAATCTCGACGTTGGTCGAACCCGAAGGGATGCAGATTACCATACGGAGCGATGGCGAGAAGAGCGAACTCGAAGTCTTGATACGCTGAATAAAATCTTTCAACAACAACTCGGTTGCGGTGAAGTCTGCAATCACACCATCTTTCAGAGGGCGGATTGTGCGGATGCCGTCAGGAGTTTTGCCGATATACTTTGCTGCTTTTTCGCCCGATGCAACGAGAGCACCGGTGTGGGTATCGACAGCGATAACCGAAGGCTCGTCGATTTGCACCTCGTCGTTATGCACAATCAGGGTGTTGGCCGTACCAAGATCGACTGCCAGATTTTGTGTTAATGAAAAGAAACCCATATATATACGTTTTTATAAAATTTTGTCAAAAATGTGGTTTGAACAAGCCCCAAAGGGACATCACAAACCTACCCAATAGGGTAGGTATCTATTCGATAGCAAAGGTAGAAAAAAAGATGGATATAATTTATAGGTTTTTCAAAAAAAAATATTACCTTTGA
>JAFVXS010000189.1 GCA_017501025.1 Alistipes sp. | reverse complement strand
ACAATATCTCCATCTTGATTACAGGATAGGGAATATCGTTTTTGATACACGATGTGCATAGAGTGACAATTGCCGCCAAAAACATCATAATAACTCTTGTCTTCATCACTTGCTGCCCTCCTTCTTTTTGCTCCAAAGGTGAATACATACACCGATGTTGATATCGGCAAGATTAAGACGGAAACGCAATTTCGAGAAGTCTCGTTTTCCGGTGTAGTTGCCATTCAAATCCATCTGCTTGATGTGTGTATATTGCAGACCACCCATTCCGAAAGATACGCTCGCACATACGTTAGGGAATATGTATGCGGCAATACCGGGATTAAACGAGAATTTGCACTTATAGGTGTCCGATATGTTTCCCTTCCAAGCATCGCCCGAAAGATACTTAAATTCGGAGCGTCCGTAAGAGCCTGATAGCTCCCATTCGGCAAAGAAGCTGAAACGTCCACGACGGTCCAATGCTACATACGTACGATGCAGCAGACCGAATGAGTAGAGGTTGCTGTCGTAATATATGCCATTCAACGATAGGTCAATATCGTTTGCTTCGCCGAGATTGAGCTTTGCACTACCCAAATCTACGAAGTTGTGCGTATAACCCAATCGCAAGCCCAAGCAGTTGTTATCGCGATAGAAGTAACCGAAGAACGGCTTTACCGAGAAGCTCGAACCGCTGAATTGGAGATTATCCAAAATCAGTCCGATATCCGTATCTTCTGTATCCAATGTGGCATACGATACGGTCAAACCGAGCATAGTCTCGCCCTTGAATACAAATTTAGTCTTGTTGATTTCGCGGTCAATCTTCAATTTTCTTGCCCTCTTTTTCAGTGTATTCACATTCGACGGAGCATTAGCATCAATCGTGCCAAGAGTTACTCGGTCGGTTGCGATTTTTACATCCGTAGAGTCGGTTTGTGCCATTACCATATTGGCGACCAAAGCGAAGAGTATTGTTATAACATATCTTTTCATACAGCCACCATATTAGAAGTAAAACGCAAGGCCCAAGCCGATAGAGAGCAGATTCACTTTGAAACTAATCGAGGCACTCTTTGTCTCGCCTGTCGTTACCTGATTGTGAACCTGTTTTGTGTGAGAGTATCCTACGCCGAGAGCTCCGATGTTAATCTCGACAGCCATATGGTTGGTCAGGAATGCGACGAAACCGGGATTTACGCCCAACGAGATGTCGAAGCTCTTCGAGAATGTACCGCGAATAGGGCTTCCCTCTGCAAATTTCGATTGTGAGCCGCCCAATGCCAACTGCATTTCGGTAAAGATGGCGAAACGCTTATTCATACCGAGAGGTATGTATTGTCGCCATATAGCAGCAACGCTATACGAGTGTCGCAGCATATAGTAGTAATCTACGCTGAAATTCAACGCACCATCGCCCTCTCCCAAATTGAGATCTGCCGAGTCGATTTTCAGAAACGAACGTGAATAACCGAGTCGTCCTCCGATGATGGAGTTTGGCATAAGCGAGTAGCCGATAACAGGACTCAAATTGAATGAGTGACCCTCCGACTCGATACCCTCTACTACGAGCAGCTTATATCCGTCGTTCGAGTGGGTAGAGTAGGAGAAGGTACCTCCTACAACCCATTGACCCTTCGGGATAATATGGTTTTTGAGATTAGACAGACCTCTGTTGCGTCGAATTTCGGCACGACTCCACTCACGTTTAGGTACACTATCAGTGGCGGTTGTGTCCGCCACTGATATATGCTCCTGTGCATAAGCTGTTACCGAAAGTGTCGCAAACAGAAGAGCAAGAATTGCTACTTTTTTGCTGAAATACATTCGTTGTTGCCTGCTTTGATTTAGTAAACCAACTCTACGTCATCAACGTACATATAGCTGTCGGTACTACCTGTAAAGTAGTCACCATAACCACTACACGAGAATGTTGCAATGAGATAGTTTGGCTTTGTAGTTTCGTCTTTGTAAGTGAGCGGAATCTCCATCAGAGTCCACTCTGGGGTCGAAGTTGTGCTCTCCCACACGCCGTAAGCAATTACGCCCGGAGCAGTCTTTGCATCGAACAAGGTCGATTCATCGTTGGTATTGATGACATAAGGCTCCGTAATATTGCTCAACGTAATATACACCTTCGCGAGGTCGGTACCCGATGTGTGGTTACCCTCGTTGATTGTACCGCAGTGGTTCTTCATCCAGAATCGGAGAGCCTTTGGACGAGCCGTATATTCGAATGGCTTACCGAACGATACGATACCGCCCATACCCTGAATCTGAACGAAACGACCAACGAAGAGGTTACCCGCAGCAAACTTACCGATACCCATTACAGCGGCTT
>JAFVXS010000188.1 GCA_017501025.1 Alistipes sp. | reverse complement strand
TGCGGGTCGCGTTCGACAGAACAAGGTTGCGACCTATGTGCGAGTTACACATTATATAAATAAGTATGGACCAACCGAAAATTGAACGCGTACTGCGACTGATGAAGATGATGACGGGAAATGTCCGCTACACCGTCGATGAGATTGCGGAGCGACTCGGTATATCGTACCGCTCGGTATATCGCTATATCGACACCTTCAAAGAGGCGGGATTTGTCGTCCATCGCACCGAGAGCGGAGTGTATAGCCTCGGCAAAGAGAGCCGCTATTTCAAGGATATATCGCAACTTATTCACTTTACGGACGAGGAGGCTCATATCGTAAATCAGCTTATCGAGGGTCTGGACAACACCAACGCCCTGAAACAGAACTTGCGACGCAAACTCTCGTCGGTGTATAGTTGCACATCGCTTGCCGATAGTGTGGTCGAGGGCAAAAAGGCTCTGAATGTAAATCGGCTGATAGAGGCTATAAATACGCACAAGCAGGTCAATTTGCAGGGGTATTCCTCGTCGCACGCCGCATCGGTACGCAACCGTTTGGTCGAGCCGTTCGGCTTCACCACAAACTACGTTCAGGTGTGGTGTTACGAGCCCGAATCGCGACTCAACAAGCTCTTCAACACGTCGCGAATAGGTGCTGTCGAGATATTGGAGCAGGAGTGGGAGTATGCGGCAGAACACCACGAGGGCTTTATCGATATCTTCCGAGTTTCGGGCTTCGAGCAGTATCGTGTACGGTTGGAGTTGGGCGTTATGGCACACAATCTGCTTGTCGAGGAGTATCCGCTGTCGGTGCGTGATATGACGCAAATCGACGAACACCATTGGCTGCTCGATACGCAAGTGAGCAGTTTCGCAGGCATAGGTCGATTTGTGATGGGTTTGACGGATGATATACGCATTGTCGATTCGCCCGACTTCGAGGCATATATCGACCAAATCTTCGACAAACGCCCCTATCGAAAAAACAGATAGCGTGATAGAAAAAAATTATACAAAAAATTTATGTGATTAGTATTGTTTATTGAAAAAAGTATTATATTTGCAGTAGAAAACAGAAACAAATTTACAAACCAATAACAATAGAGAATATGGCAACGAAATTTTATTTATGTGAGCATTGTGGCAATGTAATTCACAAATGTGTAGATAGCGGAGTACCGGTTGTGTGCTGCGGAACAAAGATGGTTGAACTTCCTGCAAATACGGTTGATGCAAGCCGTGAAAAGCACGTTCCTGTTGTAACAAGATTGGACGACTATACTATTAAGGTTGAGGTTGGTAGCGTGGCTCACCCGATGACCGACGAGCACCATATCGCCTTCATCTATCTCGAAACCGTAAATGGCGGTTTGCGTGTCGATTTGACCGATAAGCCGGAGTGCACATTCAACGTTCGTCGTGGCGAGGCTGTTGCGGTCTATGAGTATTGCAATCTTCACGGATTGTGGAAAGCGGAAATTAACGAATAAAAAATTATAAAGCTATGTTGAGTCAGAAATTACACGATGCGATTAACGCACAAATCAATGCCGAGTTGTGGTCGGCTTATCTCTACCTCTCGATGTCGATGGATGCCGAGTCGAAGGGTTTGAGGGGTGTCGCAAATTGGTTTTACGTTCAGTTCCGCGAGGAGCAGGACCACGCCCGTATCTTTATGAACTATCTCAATTCGCGAGATGCGAAGGTTGAGTTGGCTCCTATTGCAGAGGTTCCAACCGAGTGGCCATCGGTACTCGCTATGTTCCGTCAGACGTTGGAACACGAGAAGAAGGTAACTTCGCTTATCAACAATTTGGCTGCTATTGCTGCTGCCGATAACGACTACGCATCGTCGAACAAATTGGTATGGTTTATCGATGAGCAGGTCGAGGAGGAGGAGTCGGCACGCGAGATGATTGATGCTTTCGAGGCGGTGGAGGGTAACAAATATGGTCTCTATATGCTGGATAAGGAGCTCGCAGCACGCGTATATACCGTTCCATCGCCATTGGCAACAGCGGAGTAATAATCAATAAAATAGTTACGGATATGAAAGAGAGAGTTTTAGCAGTTATGAAGGAGGCAGGTGAGCCTCTGAATGCAGGTAAGATAGCAGAGATTAGCGGAATCGACCGCAAAGAGGTTGATAAAGCTATGAAGCAGCTCAAAGATGAGGGTGCAATTGTCTCGCCTGTTCGCTGCAAGTGGGCACCGGCAAAATAGAGATAATAGTTAAATAGGTTTGATGGCGGGCAATGCAGATTGTCCGCCATTGTTTTTGTTGAGTGTCACGCTTCTTTACTGATTGTTTTTCAACCATTCGAGACGGCGTTGGTCGGGGAGGTGCTTAATCTTGAACTCATCGAACGTTGCACGAAAACCATTGCCGTCGGGACAAGCCGCCATCATACCGACCATAACGGGTGAGTTGTCCTGTAACCAGCAGTTACGCATCATCGTATAGTGCTTGTCGTCAAACGAGTAGAATATCTCCACTGCATCGAGTCGTCGTACTGCCTTAATCCAAACAAAATCAATAGGTTTGTCCAACTCGATAACGCTCCAATCGCTTGTGTGATGAGTTACTACGGTACTCAAATTGTACTTGCCATCGACAAACTCGATACCCGCTTTGATGTAGTTCTCCTTGTCGATTCGTAACATAAGTCCCGCTTGGTCGAAGCGTACTTTATAGTTGCCCGAAATCTTCACCTTTACCTCAAATTCGCCACCTCGCAGAGTGTAGAGAAATGGTGCATCATCGACCGTAAAACCGTAGTGCGAAACTCTCCAATAGTCACTTTGTGGTGTGACATCCATAGTGAGTGTGCGACCATTGATACTCCACCCCTCCGGTTCGTTGAACCACTGCATACGTTCAAGCGTTTGAGCCGATAGGCTCGTAATAGATAGCGATAGAATAAGTGTCCAAAAGTAGTTTTTCATATTGCTTCTGTTTTAGTGTTGTTCAGTGCAACAAAGATAGGCAAAATGTCGAAAATATTCAATCCTTAAAAATGTATAGACGTGAAAAGCTTGTGCAAGGTTATAATATTGCTGTAAATGGACTATAATTGTAAAATTTTTCGTATCTTTGCAAAATGTTATAATGGGGTATCTTACAAATATATTCGAAGTGGAGAGATTCCCCCACTTTTTTTGAATTTTGCCATTGGTTGGTGAGTGTGTGTTGAGAGGATTCAAAACATATTTCTTGTCGTCGATACTCTTTTTAATTTCGATATCGGCGGTTGCTCAACAGCAATCGACAGTGACCGATACGCTCTCTTACGAAGTGCATTTTAGGTGGGATAAATCCCAAATGGATACTCTCTATCTCGGTAATAATCACGTGCTTGGTCGAATGGCAGAGGATATTGATTCGATAGGAGTTGGACGTATCAACTCTGTGCGAATTGTATCGCAATCTTCGCCGGAGGGTCACAACCACTATAACCACCTCCTGTCAAAACGACGTGCAGCTACGATGCGTTCCTATATGGAGAGCCGTTATCCGAAGATAAAGGAGCGTTTGACAATTGTACCCGATGGCGAGTCGTGGCGACAATTACGCCAATATGTGGCAGCGGACCGTAAACTCAAAGATAGCTCCAAAGAGCGGGTGTTGAAGATTATCGACGATGATTCGGTATCGATTGATGTGAAAAAGCAGCGTCTTACCGCGGATGCACTCTATCGCTACCTCTATGCCACATACTATCCTGTGATTCGTAACTCGCGAATACAGATTATCTATCAGCTGCCGATAGAGCGTCTGGCAATGCCGAAGGTGGAGTTCCAACCCTGCAAAATGCCGTCGGTCGAGTGCCGCATCCCACAAGTGTACGCCCCAAAACGGGATCTGTTTTTGCGTGATACGTTGGTTGTGGCTGCAAAGTCCAATCTGCTATACGATGCGGTAACTGCTCTTAACTTCGAGGTCGAGGTGCCTATTCGTGACCATTGGTCTATTGCTGTCGAGAATGTCTTCCCTTGGTGGGAGAAGGATAATAAGTATTGCTTACAGATGTGGGAGATGGGTGTCGAGGGTCGCTATTGGTTTCGTCGGAACGGTAACTATACCGAGAAACTTCGCGGACACTTCATCGGAGCATACGCAATGTCGGCAAAGTTCGATTTTCAGAACGACTACGATATCTGCTATCAGGGCGAATATTGGTCTGCGGGAGTCACTTATGGCTATGCTTTGAAATTGACACGACATCTCAATATGGAGTTCTCTATCTCTGTGGGATGGCTCTCTTCGTCATATCGTCACTACTATCCTGCATATGACTACGGTCATCTGTGGGCAGATAAGAGCGATATGGGACGAATCAACTACTTTGGACCTACCAAACTTAAAGTTGCTTTGGTATGGCCTATACGGATACCTTACAAAAAACGATGGGGCGGACGATGAAAGGAGCGATAAAAATATTGATAGTGATATTCGCACTGCTGCTTTCGGCGTGCGTGCGTCGTCCTTTGGTCGATCCGAAAGATGCCGCCCTGCTGAATGTCAGATTCGTTACGGATGGTATTCACAATGTGACGTGCGATATATATAATCCGAATGTCGAGGTGCCGGCCATAACATCCGAGATGTTGCGAATTTTGATATACGATGCGAGTGGTTATCCGATACTTTCGCAAGGCTTTGCCTCTACAAAGAGCGTTGTGGATGGCTATGAGCTCTTTACAGAGCCATTGTCGCTGTCGATGGGCGAGTATAAACTGTTGAGCTACAATTTCGACCTTGATGCGATACGAATTTATGACGAGAGTAGTTATAATACCATCAAAGCAACAACTACCGAGGTCCCAAAATACTACTATGATCGCTTTGGCTCGCGTGCCGATGATATCGGAGCGATATATTATGCCCCCGAACACTTTATGGTTGCCAGAGCTCCAAAGTTGTCCGTTCAGGAGCATAATGATGTTAAACATATCAATTTGGAGGCTCGTACGGTAGTCGATACATACTACGTTCAGATTCGCATTACGGGAGCCCAAAATATGGCACAGAATGCTGCTTGTCAGGCGGTGCTGACGGGTGTATCGGCATATAACTGCTTTGGGCCGGACATACGCAGCGAGGATGAACAGGCTTCGATATATTTCGAAATGCGACGCAATACGGATCCCAATACACCTGTCGGCAAGAACGAGGATGTATTGTGTGCCGTATTCAATACTTTCGGAAAGATTCAGGATGCCAACAGCAAACTCTATATCACGTTGAGCATACTGACCCGAGATGGTAAAACGCATCAAAAGGTTGTGGATATGACACCGATATTCGAGAGCGAGGATGCTCGACAGCGACATTGGCTACTTATCGATGAGGTGTGGGATATTCCAGCTCCGGTGGTATCGGGAGGTGGCGGTTTTGCCCCCGATGTAGATGAGTGGGAGGATATTGAGGAGACTATTCCGATAGGTCCACGACCATAATAATGAGCAATGACGTATAACAATACAAAATATTTTAACACAACTAAAAAATCATTTATCAATTAACAAAAAACTATGAAGAAAATTTTCTTGTTGGCAGCTATGGTAGGTGTAGCACTTACAAGCTGCGTAAAGGAGGTTGGCTATGTTGGTCAGACAGATCAGAATGAGATTACTTTTGAGGTAGCCAAGTACAAAGCAACAAGTCGTGCGGAGGTGGCATTCCCTACCGATCAGTCGTTCGGTACGTATGCCTACTACGAGAACACCCAGAATCCGGGTACACACTCGTTGTTTATCGACAACTCGGAGATTGTGTACAAGATTGCCGATGGTAATGGTTATTGGGCAGCGAAGAGCAAAACCTACTTCTGGCCTACACAGGGTCACTTGGATTTCATCAGCTATTCGCCATACAACGCCGATGCGACATCGCCAGCTGTTCCTAAAATCAGTGACTCGGATGTTCAGCAGACTTTGAAGTATGAGGGTTTCAAGGTTGATGCATCGAATCCTGTTGATTTGCTCTATTCGGACAAGGCTATGCAGCAAACTGCAAACACCGCGAATTATGGCTTTACAGGTGTTCCTACACTCTTCCATCACGCGTTGGCTAAAATGAACATCTTGGTTAAGGCTTTCCGTATGGATAACCACGACGATTCGCCTGATGCTGTTACATCGTGGACAGTTACTATCAACAAGATTACTTTGAAGAACATCTACGATGAGGGTAGCCTTACGATGACTACTTCGAATGTTCACAACGCAGGTGCTACTACCGTTACGTGGAGTAACGCTATTACGGCTGTTCCATACGATGTATGGTCTAACACCAGCTCGACAATTTCCAGAGAGTGGGTTTGCGACCAGGTATTGACTACCACGGCTCGTACTTATGGTGCAGGTACTGCGGACGCTGCTCAAAACTACTTTATCTTGCCACAGGCACTCTCTGTCGGTGCCCAGCAGGTTGTTGTAGATTACACAATCGTTACTACCGCTCCTAATGGTCAGGTTGGTACCGCTACATACTCTGTAACAAAGAATTTCAGCGACTTCCCAGCTGTTCCTGCTTGGGAGCAGGGTAAAAATATCACTTATACAATCGAGATCGACCCTATCGGTGATGAGATTCACTTCGCTCCAAAGGTTGTTGATTGGGAGAATATGGATGGTACGATTTCGTTCTAATTTTATATCCCCCGCAGTGGGGTGTTTAGGGTATTGACGGCTGATTACCGTCAATACCCACGATGAAAAGATACGGTTTAATGTTGAGATGTTTCTACATACTTTGTCTTGTGGTATCGCTTATGGCGTGTCAGAGGGTGGATAGCGGTCGATATGATTGCTCGGATGTTATCACTTTCGGTACGTTGTCGGAGACCAAATCGCGTGCTGCAACGCTTGTTGGCAGTTCGGATGAGGCAACTTTTCGCTCGGAGCCATTCTCGGTATATGGCGATTGGATAAACTCTAATGGGGAGCGACACGAGGTGTTCCACGATGTCAAGGTTAGTTATACGACGGACGACGATACTCCGACGGGTTGGATATATGACCCGATACAGTATTGGCAGGTAGTTGGCGAGTATGAGTTTAGAGCATATTGGCCCGCATCGGCTGTTGTGCTGGGTACGGCTACGGCAAGGACGTTGGCGTTGGAGTATAATATGTTGCAGCGTAATGACGATATGATGGTTGCTTATAAGCACTGTCCGACAAAGAATAACGGACAACCTGTGGATTTGAGTTTCCATCACACTTTGGCGGCTGTTGCAGTGAAGTTCCAAGCTCCAAATGCCGAGTGCGAATATCGCCTGAAAAATATGTTCTTCACAAGTTTGAACTACATCGGTGCTTTGCCGTATGATTTGACGGGGACGAGTCAGGATGTGACCAACTATTGGGTCTATGCCGATGGTTCGCGTAGCTTTGTGGATGAGGATAACATTATGAATTCGGAACGTCTGCGAGAGTGGTCGTCAGCCGATGGCCGACTTATACCTGCATCGGCGGATGATTATCCCGAAGAGTTCGATATGTTTCTGCCGCAAGCACTTGCGGTCGGAGAGGGTGTTGCACAGCCGAGTATAACCTTTACGGTCGATGTCAAGTGGGCTACGGTCGATACGGTTACGATGACGGTGGCTCTGCCTACGGTGAATGGTGCAGGCGAGCCGATGATATGGCGGGCAGGTAAGAAGTACGTATATGTAATTACGGTACAACCCGATAAATTTGATATTGAGGTTCGTACAACCGAGTGGGACGATGTCGATGCTACGGTTGGAGATATAGTTTTGTAGAGCGGTGAAGAGATTTTGTTATATATTTATTACTATTTTGCTGTGTGCCATAAGCGGATGTACACGGTATGAGACGATGTGCAATTTGCCGGCACAAGGCTCGTTCGCGGTTGGTTTCCGTC
>JAFVXS010000187.1 GCA_017501025.1 Alistipes sp. | reverse complement strand
ATGAATCGTGAGGGTATTCGTCGTTTGGCTGCCGAAGAGTTGGGATTGCCTACTACCGCATATCGTTTTGCCGATAACTGCGAAGAGTTTCATCAGGCGGTTGCCGAGATAGGTATTCCGTGTGTTGTAAAGCCGATTATGAGTTCGTCGGGACACGGACAGAGTACAATTCGCAGCAGTGCCGATATCGATAAGGCTTGGCAGGCTGCACAAGAGGGCGGACGAGCAGGTGCCGGACGTGTTATTGTTGAGCGTTTTGTAGATTTCGATTACGAGATAACACTGCTTACCGTGCGTCATTCGGGCGGTACTACCCTTTTGGAGCCTATCGGACACCATCAGGTTGATGGCGACTATCGTGAGTCGTGGCAGCCACAACCAATGACTCATACAGCCAAAGAGCGTGCTTGCGAAGTTGCACGTCGTATTACCGATGCTTTGGGTGGTTATGGCATATTTGGTGTAGAGATGTTTATCAAAGGCGATGAGGTGATATTTAGTGAGGTATCCCCTCGTCCGCACGATACGGGAATGGTTACGATGATTTCGCAGGATATGTCGGAGTTTGCCCTGCACGCACGAGCAATCTTGGGCTTGCCTATACCGGGAGTGCGATTTTACGGAGCAAGTGCATCGAAGGCGATTGTTGTTGAGGGCGATAGCGATAAGGTCGTTTTCGGCGGCTTGGAGGATGTGTTGAGCGAGGAGGGCGTTCAGGTACGTCTTTTCGGTAAACCGGAGGTTGTCGGACATCGTCGTTTTGGTGTAATATTGGCAACGGACGAAACTATCGAAAAGGCTTTGGAAAAGGCCGAAAGAGCCTACTCTCGACTGAAAGTTGAGGTTTTGCCACGATAGTTCAAAAAATCGCAATTTTTCGTAAATATTGCTTGTAAAAATACAAATTTTTACTACCTTTGCACAAAATAAGGAGTTCCGTTTCGAAAGCAGCTGTTGGCACACTTGTTACGAATAGAGTCCTTATTCAGGTATTTAGGAGTTGTTAGAAATATGATGAGCATATTGGGTTACATAGGTTCCGTTTTGCAGTCTGAATCTTTGGACTCTGGTACTTCTGTCTTCCATCTGCACGACCTTCCTGTTTTGGTTAAGCAGTCGGCTCAATCGCAAAAATATTGTCTATTTATATGGCGACCTATTTTCGGTCGCCAATTTTTTTATACGGCACTATGAGTAAAGGGAAACTACTGTTACGGGGCGGAATCTTGGTCGGCGAAGGTAATAAACGTCGTGGTGATGTGTTGATTTGCGATGGCGTTATTGCTGCTATTGCAGAGCATATCGAGCCGAGTGAAGATGTGCAGTGCATTGATGTTGAGGGTAGAGTTGTAACATACGGCCTTGCCGATGTTCACGTGCATCTCCGCGAGCCGGGCTTCTCGGCCAAAGAGCGTATTGCAACAGGAAGTATGGCGGCTGCTTGCGGAGGTTTTACTACCGTATGTACAATGCCAAATCTTAACCCTGTACCCGATTCGGTTGATACGATAGCTGTTGAGCAGGCGATGATTGACCGTGATGCCGTGATAGAAGTACTACCCTATGCAGCTATTACATTGGGAAGAGCGGGCGACGAGATTGTCACTATCGAAGAACTTAAAGATAGGGCCGTTGGTTTTTCGGATGATGGCAGTGGCGTGCAAAATGATGCGGTAATGTTGGAGGCTATGCGACGTGTAGCCGCAGTCGATGGCATTATTGCAGCACACTGCGAAGATAACGCACTGCTGCACGGTGGATATATTCACGATGGCGAGTATGCACGTTCGCACTCCCATCGCGGAATATGCTCCGAAAGTGAATGGGGACAAATTGTTCGCGACATAGAACTTGTCAAAGAGAGTGGCTGTCGTTATCACGTTTGTCATATTTCGGCACGCGAGAGTGTTGAAGCAATACGACGTGCAAAGCAGGCGGGTTTGTCGGTATCGTGCGAAACGGCACCTCATTACCTTGCTCTGTGTGATGCCGATTTGCAGGAGGATGGACGATTTAAGATGAATCCTCCGTTGCGTTCTGCCGATGATAAAGCCGCTCTTATTGAGGGTATCAAGGATGGTACTATCGAGGTTATTGCTACCGACCACGCTCCCCATACAGCAGCCGAAAAGTCGCTCGGCTTGGAACGTAGTGCTATGGGTATTGTAGGTTTGGAGACCTCATTCGGTGTCGTCTATACTACTTTGGTACGTCAGGGCGTGATAACATTGGAAAAGATGATAGAGTTGATGTGCGACAATCCGCGTCGTATATTCCGTCTTGGCGGAGCATTGCGAGCTGGCGAACGTGCCGATATCGCAGTGTTCGATGTGGAACATCCGTATTGTGTGGATAGTAGTCAGTTTAAGACAATGGGTCGTTCGACTCCGTTTGAGGGGTGGCAACTCTACGGCAACTGTATTATGACAATTCATAACGGAGATATCGTTTGGCAAAAATAGGATAAACAAATATATAAGATGATGAAACAACCCAACAAGAAATTAGTTTTGGAGAGTGGCGAAGAGTTTGTCGGCTACGGTTTTGGAGCAGATTGCCCAAGCGTATGCGATATAGTCTTCAACACATCTGTTGTCGGTTATCAGGAGATAATCTCCGATCCATCCTACACCGACCAAATTGTGGTAATGACCTACCCTGTCATTGGAAATTATGGTGTTGCGGATGAGGATTTTGAGACCCGCATCCCATCGATTGGCGGTTTGGTGGTTCGCGAACATTGTGAGACGCCGAGCAACTTCCGCTCGACAAAGAGCATTGCCGAGTTGATAGAAGAGCTCTCCATTCCGGGCATTTATGGCATAGATACACGAATGCTTACCCGCATTTTGCGTCGTAAAGGGTGTTGTCGTGCAGCGATTGTCGATGCTTCGATGAGCAACGAGGAGGCTTTGAAACTTATTGCCGACACACCTCGTAAAAGCGATGCTGTACGCAAGGTTAGTTGTCGCAAACGTTGGTACTCGCGTACTCCGAATCACCGATTTGATGTCGTTGTGGTCGATTGTGGCGTAAAACATAATATTATTCGTCAGCTCAATCGTTGTGGTTGTAATGTTGTGATTGTGCCATTCGATACTCCATACGAAGATATTATGGCATTTAACCCAAGTGGTGTGCTGATTTCGAGTGGTCCTGGTTCACCTATGGATGTTCCGCAGGTTGTTGATTTGATTTGCGAATTGCGAGGGAAATTGCCTGTTTTCGGCATAGGATTGGGCTATCTGCTCACGGTGTTGGCATACGGAGGAGTGTGTTGTGAAGAGCCTTGCGGCAATCGTCGCAGCAACCACCCTGTCAAAAATCTCTCGAACAATCATATCGAGATGGCGGCATTGAGTCATCGCTATTCGGTAGATGTTGCATCGTTGAAGAGTCTTCCGCTCGAAGCAACACATATCGATATGCTCGATGGTAAAGTTGTCGGCGTTGAGTCGTCTGCCGAGCGGGTATTTGCGGTACAACACCATCCGGAAGGTGCTCCGGGTCCGAATGACAGCACCTATCTTTTCGATAAATTTATTAAATTGATGGAGGCGTAACGATATGGCAAAGAGAACAGATATAAAGAAGGTAATGGTTATCGGTTCGGGACCTATTGTGATTGGTCAGGCGGCCGAGTTTGATTATGCAGGTACACAAGCTTGTTTGGCTCTGCGTGAAGAGGGTTACGAGGTTATTCTTGTAAATTCCAACCCTGCAACTATTATGACCGATACACCTATT
>JAFVXS010000186.1 GCA_017501025.1 Alistipes sp. | reverse complement strand
GTATGCCGTCAGCGAGACCTTCGAGTCGATGACTATCGAACGCTCTTCGGGCAGCAAAAAGACCACGTCGGGACGCAGACGTTCGCCATTTTCGCCCTTATACTCGGTCTGCACCAAAAACTCCTCGCCCTGACGGAGTCCCGAACGTTCGAGCAGTTGCGTGAGCAACATCTCGCCCCAATCGCCCTGAACTTTGCCCGAACCTCGCAGTGCCGTTGTCAGCTCCTTCGCCTCACGTCCGATGTTTTGGTTCAACTCGGCAAGCATTTTGAGGCTCTCTCGCAGAGATTTTACCTCGCTGACCTCATCCTTGTAGCAATCCATAACAGCCTTTCGCAGCCCATCAATGTCGTTTTTGAATGGTACGAGAATTTGCGATAACTGCACGTTGTTTGCCTCGTGGAAACTCTTGCTCTTTTCGTCCAAAATCTTCGATGCAACATCTCGAAAAGCGAGTTCTGCCTCACGACGTACCGACTCACGAGCCTCATTCTCGATGCGAATTTGCTCTTCGAGACGGGCTATTGTGGTGCGATGTTCGGCAATTGTGTTGCTCATACAACTCTTGTCGAAGTCGTGTTTTGACTGCTCCTCGGCAAGTTGTTGTTTGAGTGTGTCGCGTTCGTTGGTTATCAAAGCCAACTCTTTGGCTTGTGATGCAATGGTAGAGCGACTACGCATAAACACATAGCCAATCAACGAGCCGATAACAACAGCAACCGCAATGGCGATTATTACTATCCAGAGGTTCATTGCCTACTATACGAATGGGAGTTTTACAACTTCGGCTTTGAGCAGACGCTCACGAATGACGATGTGAACAATCGAGCCGACTGCCGCATATTGTGTTGCGACATAGCCCAAGCCTACACCGACTTTGAGTGTCGGCGACATCGTTCCCGATGTAACGTGTCCGATTACGTTGCCGGCCTCGTCGGCAACGTCGTATCCGTGACGAGGAATACCTCGGTCAATCATCTTAAAGCCCACCAACTTGCGTGATACACCGTCGCGTTTCTGTGCAGCAAGCACCTCACGGTCGATAAAATCTTTGCCATCGACAAATTTGGTAATCCAACCCAAACCTGCCTCGATTGGCGATGTGGTGTCGTCGATATCGTTGCCGTAGAGACAAAAACCCTTTTCGAGACGGAGTGTGTCGCGGGCTCCAAGACCGATATTTTTCAGTCCGAACTCTGCACCTGCTGCCCAAAGAGCCTCCCACATACGCTCTGCATCGGCATTGTGGAGATAAATCTCGCACCCACCGGCACCCGTATAACCCGTAATCGAGAGTATTGCATCGCAACCGGCAACCTCCATCTGGCGGAATGTGTAGTACTCCATCTGCTCGACAGGCTCGTTGCACATCTTCTGGACAACTTTCATTGCCAATGGACCCTGTACGGCAAGTTGGCAGATGCGGTCGGAGGCGTTCTCCAACTCTATGCCGACCTGCATACCGAATTTTTCGCCCTCTCGGCAGATATGTGCCCAATCCTTATCGACATTGGCCGCATTCACACACAACATATATTTGGTCGCAGAAAAGCGATATACCAATACATCATCCACGATACCGCCCCTGCCATTAGGCATTGCAGCGTACTGCACCTTGCCGTCGTAGAGTTTCGATACGTCGTTTGTGACGATACGTTGCAACAGTTCGAGAGCCTTTTCGCCCTTAACCCAAATCTCGCCCATATGGCTGACATCGAATACACCGCAACCCTGACGGACGGTGGCGTGCTCGTCGTTGATGCCCGAAAATTCGATAGGCATATTGTAGCCTGCAAACTCTGCCATCTTGGCACCTGCGGCTATGTGATGGTGTGTGAAAGGGGTAATCTTCATAGTTTTATAATTTTAGGTTTCTATTCGTTTGTGGTTTGTTGTACGGCATTTGTGGCAGCCATCTTCTCACGCTCTTCACGAGGACGGAAGCCCAATCGTGGGCAGCGTTTGAACTCTTTGGTGCGGTCGAACAGATAGCGATATGTGGTGTGCATCTTGTGTCGTGTGGCACAGACATAACGCTCTATCATACGATTCATTACAGGGTTGAAGTCGCCAATCCACGCAAATTCGAACGACTTGTACGAGCTGCGTCCTGTCAGGACATAGGTGTCGTGAATATAGGTCATAATGGCACTCTCGATACCTTTGCCCTGAAATTCGGGCGTTATGCCGAAGATTATGCCAAAGACTCTGTCGCAAGATTTGCGGACTTTCAACTCCCACATCAGACGCAACTTCTCTATCAAACCGAATCTGCCATTGAATCGACCGATTATACGGTTGAGGTCGGGTACCATAACAAAGAAACCTATCGGCTCGTTGTTGTGGTAGGCAAAGTATATCAGATTGGGGTCGATAATCGGACGCAGCGTACGCATCAGTTTCTGTGCCTCCTCCGAGGTCATCTCCTTAACCCCCGAGAATAGAGCCCACGCCTTGTTGTAGATTGTTCGCAAATTTTCGGCTGCCACCGAGAGGTCGGTAGCACTTACGTCCTTGATTTTGTAGTCGGGATTGGAGAGTACGCGATGAGCCTTTTCGAGTGCAATCTCGCTCAATACACCATTCTCGACACGCCAAACGTATGAGTTCTGATTGAAGTAGATTTGGAAACCATAGTTCTCGAACAGAGCCTTGTAATATGGCGGATGATATGGGTTGGTGTAGAGTGGTTGATACTCGTAGCCATCGACCAATAGACCCCACCACGCATCACGCGAGCCGAAGTTGATAGGTCCGTCCATCGCCTCCATACCTTGCGATGCAAGCCACTCACGAGCCGTATCAAAGAGCATATTGGCAACCTCCTGATTGTCGATCGACTCGAAGAAGCCACATCCTCCCGTAGGTTGCTCTTCGAGAGCCGCCATTGTGCGATTGTAGAAGGCTGCAATACGGCCTACCGACGTATTGCTGTCGGAGTCGATAACATACCAACGGCGAGCATCTCCTTCGCAGAACTTCTCGTTGCGTTTCGGGTCGAATACCTTTAAGATATCGTCGTCTATCGGGCATACCCAATTCGGATACTCTTTGTAAATCGAGTGGTGCGTATGGAGCCAAATTCGCTCCTCTGCCGACGTTTTAACCTCTTTTAACAGATATTTGCTCATATATTTTTAACGTTTTTTGCACTGTTTTGTATCGACAACTTCGCCATAGAGGTCGTAGTCGTCGTAGGCGGTGATACGCACATCGTAGAAGCGACCACGCAACAGACGACGTTCGGCAGCGTCAATCAGTATCTCCTCATCTACTTCTGGCGAATCGTACTGCGAACGACCGATATAGTAGTCACCCTCGCGACGGTCGATAATAACTCGTTGAACGCTACCCGCACGTTTGGCATTCAACTCACGAGAAATCTCGCTCTGCTGTCGCATAATGGCATCGGCACGCTGCTCCTTAACCTCCTGCGGTATGTTGTCCGTAAGTTGCTCGGCAGAGTACGTTCCCTCCTCCTCCGAGTAGGTAAATACACCAAGACGCTCGAATCGCTGCTCGGCAACAAACTCCTGCAACTCTCGAAAATCCTGCTCGCTCTCGTCGGGATAACCCACCAACAACGTAGTGCGGATGGCGATGTCGGGAATAGCCTTGCGTAGGCGTGCGATGAGTGCCAAAGCGTCGCTCTTTGTGTGGCGGCGGTGCATCTTCGCGAGTTGATTGTCGCTGATATGCTGCAACGGAATATCGATATAGTTGCATATCTTCGGCTCCCGAGCCATAACCTCGATAACATCCTGCGGAAAGTCGGTAGGGTAGGCGTAGTGCAGACGAATCCACTCTATGCCGTCGATGCGACACAACTCCTCCAAGAGTTGGGCAAGACGACGCTCGCCATAGAGGTCTATACCATAGTATGTGGTATCTTGTGCTATCACAATCAATTCACGAACACCTTTGGCAGCCAACTGTCGAGCCTCCTCCAAGAGTTGAGGCATCGGTACCGAGATGTGCTTGCCACGAATCAGCGGAATGGCACAGTAGCCGCAACGCCAATTGCAACCCTCGGCAATTTTCAGATAGGCGTAGTGCTTTGGTGTCGAGAGCAGACGTTGTACGCCGCACTCTGCCGATTGGTCGGCACCGAGACGCTCGATGATTTCATCCAACGAACGAGCTCCGAAGAAGTCATCGACTTCGGGAATCTCCGTGCGGAGATCGTCGGCATATCGTTGCGACAGACAGCCGATGACGTATAGTTGTTTGATTTTGCCCTCCTGACGCAGACGTGCTGCACGCAGAATGGTGTCGATGCTCTCAACTTTGGCATCCCCTATAAAGCCGCAAGTGTTGATTACAACCACATCGACGTCGGTGCGGTTGCTGTCGAACACTACGCGGTAGCCGCGAGCCTCGCATCGTGCTGCCAAATGCTCGGAATCGACAATATTCTTTGCGCAACCGAGCGTTATAAGGTTGAGAAGTTTCATCGTCTATTGCTTTTTCTCTCCAAAGAGTGCTTTTACAAATTGGCGGCGGTCGAAAATTCGCAAATCGTCGATGCCCTCGCCTATGCCGATGTAGCGAATAGGCACTTTGAAGGCGTCGCTTATGCCGATTACCACACCACCTTTGGCTGTGCCGTCGAGTTTGGTTATTGCCAGCGAGGTGACTTGTGTTGCCTGCGTAAATTGACGAGCCTGCTCGAAGGCGTTCTGTCCCGTCGAGCCATCCAAAACGAGCATCACTTCGTGAGGTGCGTCGGGAATTACCTTCGCCATCACGTTGCGAATCTTCGTAAGCTCGTTCATCAATCCGATTTTGTTGTGCAGACGACCTGCCGTATCAATCAGCACTACGTCGGCGTTGTTGGCAACAGCCGAACGCAATGTGTCGAACGCTACCGATGCAGGGTCGGAGCCCATCTCTTGACGAATCATTGTTGCTCCGGCACGCTCTGCCCATACGGCGAGTTGGTCGATTGCTGCTGCTCGGAATGTGTCGGCTGCGCCGATATAGACCTTCTTACCGGCACGCGTAAGTTGTGCTGCGAGTTTGCCGATTGTGGTTGTCTTGCCGGCACCATTTACGCCGACTACCATAACCACGTAAGGTTCGCCCTCTTTTGCATCGAGACCGAAGCAGTCGGTTGTACCCTCTGCCTCCTCCATAAGCAGTGCAATCTCGTCGTGAAGTATGGAGTGCAACTCTGCGGTGTTGATATATTTGTCGCGAGCCACACGAGCCTCTATGCGTTCAATGATTTTTACGGTGGTCTCGACTCCGACGTCCGATGTGATGAGTACCTCCTCCAAGTCGTCGAGAACATCGGCATCGACAGTCGAACGACCTGCAATGGTACGGGCAAGTTTCGAGAAGAAGCCCTCCTTCGTGCGTTCAAGACCTGCATTTATCGCCTCTTGCTGGTCGGCCTGTGCCTGCTCGGATTGGCTCTCCTCCTGTTTTTTGCTTTTGAAAATATCGAATAAACCCATAAAACAAATGTTTCAAAAATTACGCAAATATAGTTATTTTATCTATATTTGCATCACTCTTGCAACCTAAAAAGGTTGCGTTTCAATATTTTTTTCGATGTAGGACTCTTTTTTTTGAGTCTTTATGCATCGAGTCGGGATATCAAAAGTGTTTTTGACCAATGCTTGATGGAGTTTGGGATTTTTTAGGAATGTTGTGCGAGATGTCGCCATTCTTGCTGCTCGGCTTTCTTATAGCTGGTGTGATGCACGCATTCATACCACGTAAGTTTTTTGCCAACTATTTGTCGCACAACTCGTTACGCTCGGTGTTGTATGCGGTATTGATGGGCGTTCCGTTGCCGTTGTGTTCGTGTGGCGTTGTGCCTACGGCGGTGTCAATGCGTCGTGAGGGTGCATCGATTGCTGCCACGGTAGCGTTTCTGATAGCCACTCCGCAAACGGGTGTCGATTCGATATTGGCAACCGCAGCTTTGCTGGGTGTGCCGTTTGCGGTAATTCGTCCCGTTGCGGCATTTTTGACAGCAATTTTTGGTGGTGCTTTGGTGGTGTTGCTCTACCGCTCCGCAACGAAAAGCAGGGTGGCAAAGAGCGAAGTTGCCGACTCGGAAGATAGCCGGCCGAAGAGCTTTTGGGGTCGTTGCATAGAGGCTCTGCGATATGGCTTTTTGGATATGATGCAGGATATCGGCAGATGGTTGATTTTGGGCTTGGCGGTTGCAGCTATGATTACGATATTGGTGCCTGACGGATTCTTTGCATCGTTCAACGATAAACCGCTTTTGAGTATGTTGTTGGTGCTGCTCTTTTCGGTGCTGATGTACCTCTGTGCCACAGGGTCAATACCTATTGCTGCGGCACTGATACTCAAAGGGTTGTCGCCGGGTGCTGCACTCGTATTGCTGATGGCGGGACCCGCTACCAATGCCGCATCGATAATTGTTGTCGGCAAATCGCTCGGAGGTCGAGCTTTGTCTATCTATCTGCTATCGATTATGGTTGGTGCTGTGGCTATGGGACTGGTTATCGATACGTTGCTGCCGAGAGAGTGGTTTTTGATGTCGCAAAGTGTGTGTACGGCGGAGTGTCACTCGTCGTTGGCGTGGTACGATATTGTATCGACCGTAGTGCTGTTGCTGCTGTTGGTGGTGACAACCGTGAGGAGAGTAAAAACTTCAAAGAGAGATAAAGCGAATATGAAAAACATCTATCGAATTAAGGGAATGATGTGCAACCACTGCAAGGCGAATGTAGAACGTACGCTCTCGGCATTGGATGGTGTTGTCTCGGTAAGTGTCGATTTGGCAGCGGGCGAGGCGACTGTCGAGGGGTCGGTTGAACGTCAGAGGGTTATCGATGCTATCCGTTCGATGGGCTACGAGTATGTTGAGGAGTAGCTGCCCGACTTTCGGAAAATAGTGTCGAAAAAGGCTTTTTTGTAGGTTCTGTTGCGTTTGGGTATATCTTTTGCAGTGGATTTTGTGAGTTTAACTAAAATCTATTGCGTATGTATATCTTGTGGTATCTGCTTATCGGTTTGGTGGTTGGTTGGATTGCCAATCTGATTATGCGAGGCAATGGCTCACGATTTTTGTTGAATATTATCGTGGGACTTGTCGGAGGTCTGCTGGGCGGTTGGGTAGTGTCGTGGTTTGGTTGGATACCTGTCGGTACCGTTGCGACATTTTTCACATCGCTGTTTGGAGCTATTCTGTTTTTGGCTATCGTCTCGCTGTTTCAGCGTTGTGATTCGTGCGAATAGTGCACTGATTCTCTCTGAAAATGAACAAGAAGCTGTCTAACAAGGTGATTTCTGCGTTACGCTTGCCCTCAAAAGCCTCATTTACGCCAAGTAAACTGCGGTTTTACGGAGTTCGCAAGCCTTGAAATATCTCTTGTCATACAACTTCTAACAACAAGGGTGTGTCTAAAAACTTGTTAGACACACCCTTGCTTGTTGATTTTATCCGACGACAAGTTCTACTTGTTCTTCTTATCGTAACGTTTTGCGTAGCGGCTCATAAACTTATCCACACGACCTGCGGTATCAACCAACTTCATCTTACCTGTGTAGAATGGGTGCGATGTGTTGGAGGTTTCCATCTTATACACGGGATAGGTTTCGCCGTTCACCTCGATGGTCTCTTTTGTCGAAACGGCGGACCTGCACAAAAACACGTGGTCATTCGACATAT
>JAFVXS010000185.1 GCA_017501025.1 Alistipes sp. | reverse complement strand
CGGTTCGATGGTAATGGTGGCAAAGGGTAACCGTTCGAAGGCCGTAACCGATGCTTGTAAGGCTCACGGAGGCTCCTATCTCGGTTCGATTGGTGGTCCTGCCGCAATCTTGGCAAAGAACTCTATCAAGAGCGTCGAGGTTGTGGACTTCCCTGAACTCGGTATGGAGGCTGTTCGTAAGATTTACGTCGAGAACTTCCCTGCATTTATCATCGTTGATGATAAGGGCAACGACTTCTTTGCCGATTTTGCTCACTAAAACGGTGTAGAGCAATGCTTTTGTTGCCCGAAGACACTGCATTGGCGGTGTGTTTGGGCAACAATGCACTTTCGGCAACCACACATTTGGCGGTATTGTCGAAATAAAACAGGAAAATTGTCGTTAAAAATATACGATGAGAAAGATATTGAAATTTACCTTTACGTTGCTGCTTTGCCTTTTGGCTATGCCGATGATTGCACGAGCAGCCGACGATGTCACATTCGAGGCGGCAGTGCCGATGATTGTCCATCGCGACCAACCGTTCCGTATCGAGTTTACGCTCAATGCCAAGCCCGACGACGAGTCGTTTGTACCACCGACCTTCGAGGGCTTCGAGGTTGTTGCGGGACCATCCGTATCGCAGGGACAGTCGATTCAGATTATCAACGGAGAGATGACCAAGAGCGTAAACTACGCCATTACCTACGTTCTGATTGCACGTGCGGAGGGCGAGCAGACCATCGGCGAAGCACTCATCAAGGTCGAAGGCAAGAGTTACGCTACCCGCCCAACCCCATTGGAGGTGCGTGCAGGCGAGGAGAGCTCTTCGCAACAAGATGGCGGACGGTCACAGCAACGCAACGAGACTTCGGTGGAGGAGCGGGCTGTGCAGCAACTCGGCAAGGATGATTTGATGTTGCGACTGATACTCTCGAAGAGTGAGGCGTATAAGGGCGAGGCGGTGCGTGCTGTCGTGAAGTTATACAGCCGTGTCAATGTAGTCGGCTCCGAGCAGATGACCCTGCCTACGTTCAACGGATTTTGGACCCACCAACTCGAAACCGAGCAGGGCCCATTCCGCGAGTCGTATAACGGCAAGGTCTATGAGGCGTTTACGCTTGCCGAGTATCTGCTCTATCCGCAACAGGGAGGCGTGCTGACCATCGAGCCGGCAGAACTTACCGTTGTGGTGCAGATGTTCGTCAAGTCGAACAGCCCGATAAACCACTTCTTCGGCAATTCGCACGAGGTCTATAATCTGCGTCGCAAACTGACAACACCAACCGTAAAACTCCGCATCCGCGAGTTCCCGCAACCCGTACCTGCATCGTTTACGGGTGCTGTCGGCAAGTTCGATATGCAGGCACGTCTGCAATCGTCACAGATTATGACCAACTCGGCAACCAATATCATCTGTCGTATATCGGGACGTGGCAATATCAACCTGTTGCAGTCGCCGATAGTCCATCTGCCACAATCGTTCGAGTTGTACGACGTGAAGTCGTCCGAGCAGATTCACACCTCGCAGAGCGGCTCTACGGGCTATCGCCAATACGACTATCCGTTCATTGCTCGTGCAGAGGGTGACTATGCAATCGAGCCTATCGAATTTACATATTTCGACCCCGAGGCTGCAAAATTTGTGACTCTGCGTAGCAATCCGCTCGATATCAAGGTGTTGCCAGACGGTAGCAGTCAGACCGCAGCACAACAGGGCGGACTTACGGGTGGCGTAATCAAGGAGGATGTACGACTGTTGAGCAACGAAATCCGTTTCATCAAGTTGGGCAAATCGTCGATGCACCGTCTGCAATCGGTATTCCTCTTCTCGGCAGGCTACTTTATCGTTATTGCCGCATTGGTCGTAGTCGCTTTGGCGGCGTACCTCTTCATACGTCGTCGCCAGCGTGACAGCCGCAACGTGGTGCTTATGCGAGGTCGTCGTGCCAACAAAGTTGCCGTACAGCGTTTCCGCAAGGCAAAACGCTATATGGAGGAGCAGAATCGCCGAGCATTCTACGACGAGATGTTGCAGGCTCTTTGGGGTTATGCCAGCGACAAGTTCAACATTCCGATTGCCGACCTCACAAAGGAGTCTATGCGCGACTATTTGAGTCGTCGTGGCTCGGCAGAACTCGCCCGCGAGATGACCACAATCATCTCGGAGTGCGAAGAGGCTCAATACTCGCCTGTCGAAGTGACAACAATGGATGAGCAGTATGCACGCGGTATCGATATCGTGTCGAAAATCGAATCAATAGTTAAGAGATAGCGTAATGAAACGAATAGCACTTTTAATCGTAACCAATATAGCGATACTCTGCACAGGCGGAGTCGTGGCACAGCCATCGGTAGCACTGCCCGACTCGCTCGCCTCGATGCGACGTATCGAAGCCATAAAGGCTATGCCGGTCGAGGAGGTTGAGGAGGAGACTGCGGAGCAGCCGAAAGCGACCCAGCCTACGATGGATAGAGCCACAGCCGAACAGCGTTGGGAGGAGGCTAACCAACTCTATATCGACGGTAAGTTCGAGGAGGCTCTCGCTCTCTACAAACAACTTACCGAGCAGGGTTTTGCATCGGCAGCACTCTTCTACAACACGGCAAATGCCTACTATCGTACAGGCGATATCGGTCACTCGATACTCTTCTACAATCGTGCGTTGCGACTCGCTCCTGCGTGGGACGATGCCCGCTACAACTTGGAGATTGCCGAACGACACTGCAAAGATAATATCAAGGCTGTACCCGAAATTCTGCTTGTACGCATAATGCACGCCATTCGTGACTCGTTGAGTGGCTTGCAGTGGTGCATAATTTCGATTATTCTGTTTGCAAATATGTTGATCGGAGCTTTGATGTTCTTTGTGGGTCAGCGTAACGGCATACGTCGCACGGGCTTCTATACGGCCATCGTATCGCTTGTGCTTACGGTGGCAACCACCCTCTTTGCCGCATCTGCCCGCCGCATAGAGCTATCTCGCAGCGAGGCTATCGTCGTCGGCAAAGCAATATCGGTCAAGAGTTCGCCCGACAAGGCTGCAACCGATGTATTTGTGTTGCACGAGGGTACAAAGGTGAATGTAGAGACCGAAATCGATGGTTGGTGCGAAATCACAATCGCCAACGGCAACAAGGGCTGGACACAGCAAAAGAGTATCGAACGAATTTAGAGCATACCGACAATGGCAAAACTTCTGGATAGCGTCGTAAGCGAGATGTCACGACTGCCGGGCATAGGTCGTCGTACGGCACTGCGTTTAGCTATGCACATACTGAAAATGGAGGCGGACGATGTTGCATCGATGGTCGAGAGCATCGCCGACTTCCGCCAACACATCTGCCACTGTCCACAGTGTGGCAACCTATCGGACGATGGGTTGTGCGAGGTGTGCAGCAACCCTATGCGTGACCGCTCGACGGTTTGTGTGGTCGAACAGGTTGCCGACCTGCTCTCCATCGAGAAGACGCAGCAGTATCGTGGCACATATCACGTCTTGGGAGGTGTGATATCGCCTATGCAGGGCATTGCACCGTCGGATTTGACAATCGACCTGCTGATGGAGCGTATCCGCAGTGGCGAGGTACGAGAGGTGATTATCGCCATATCGACTTCGGTCGAGGGCGAGACGACACTCTTCTATCTGATGAATCTGCTGCGACAGTATCCTGCGGTGCGAATTACGAACATCGCACGAGGCATAGGCTTTGGCGACGAGTTGGAGTATGTCGATGAGCAGACCATAACCCACGCTCTGGCAAATCGTCGTCCGATAGAGTAGAACCTAAAACCAAAAATTCCGCTATATGATGAAATCTTATGCAAAATCGCTGATAGGTCTGACGCTCGCACTTCCGTTGGTGGGATGTGAAGAGCAGAAAGAGGCAGAGCCACAACGCCCGAATATCGTGATGTTTTTGGTCGATGATATGGGTTGGGTGGATACACAGGTAGCACTCGGACCCGAGAGGTATCCATTCAACAAGCGACACTATACACCTAATATGTTGCGTTTGGCCGAGAGGAGTGCCATTATGACAAGTGCCTACGTAAGCCCCGTATCGACACCTACACGAACATCGCTGATGACGGGTACTCACTCCGCACACACCCATATCACCAACTGGACCGCCCGCGAGTTCAATTCGCCGAGCGACGCTTCGGAGCAGTTGGATAAGCTCAAAAACGATGTGTTGGCACCGTGCGATTGGAACGTCAATGGTATGGCACCGAGCGAGGCTGTCGAAAATACATTCTACGGCAAGCCATATCCCGAAGTGCTACGCGAATACGGCTACTATACGATTCACGTCGGCAAGGGACATTGGGGAACATACGGAAATCCCGCAGCAAACCCTCACAATATGGGCTTTTGCGTAAATATCGCAGGTCAGGTTGCAGGCAAACCTCGCTCCTATTACAGCGAAGATTACTACGGCAATCAGTCGGATAAGTGGGATGAGTTTGCGGTGCAGAATATGTGCGAGTACTACGGTACCGGCATCCACCTGACGCTGGCTCTGACCTTCGAGGCGATGAAGAGTTTGGAGTACCCTATTCAGGAGGGGTTGCCATTCTACCTCAACTTTGCCCACTATGCTGTTCATACCCCAATCCATCGCGATATGCGATACTTCGAGAAGTATCGTGATATGGGTATGGACGAGGGTCAGGCACGCTTTGCATCGATGGTGCAGGGTGTCGATGACAGTCTTGGTCGCCTGATGGAGTACCTCGAAATGAAGGGTGTGATGGATAACACCATCATCATTTTCCTCTCGGATAACGGCGGAAATTCGGAAAATCTCTCCAAAGGCGGTGTGCGTCACACCCAAAACCAACCTCTTCGCGAGGGCAAAGCGTCGTGCTACGAGGCTGGTGTGCGTGTGCCGATGATGGTATTCTGGCCCGGCAAGATTGCGGGAGGCACTCGTCTGAATACGCCTGTATTTGCCGAGGATATCTACCCTACAATCTTGGAGATGGCGGGTATTCGCAACTACGAACTGCCTCATATGACCGATGGCAAGAGCCTTGTGAAGCTCCTTACCGAAGGCTCGAAGGTTGTCCGCAAAGAGATGGACGAGGGTCGCATTACAAACCTCCCACAAGCCTTTAACTTCGTAATCGACGAGGAGATTTCGGGACTCGACCCTGAACGCCCCGTAATTTCGCACTTCCCTCATCAGTGGAAGCCATATCCGTTGAACGATATCGACTATATGTCGGCTATCCGCAAGGGCGATTGGAAGTTGGTATATCGCCACCGCACACAGGAGTTGGAGCTGTACAACCTGCGTGAGGATATCGGCGAGCGTAACAATATTGCCGACAAACACCCCGCAAAGGTCAAGGAGTTGGCAAAAATCATCAGCCACCGTTTCCGCCAATGGCGAACTCCGATGCCTTATATCCGCAAGACAGGCAAAAAGGTGCCACTGCCGGATGAGATTATTTAACGCATAACAAACCTAATACCTATATTTATTATGAAAAGTAAAATTTTAATTGTTGCAGCATTTGCAATATTGATGTTCACAGGCTGTTGTTCGACTTGCCAACAGCGTGCAAAAAACCAACTTCCACTCTGCAAAACCGAGTGGCACCTTGTTCAGATTGAGGGTGTAGATAAAGATTTGAAGAGCGATTCGTTCAATATCGTTCTCAATGAGTCGGGACACTTGTCGGGTGTTGCCGCTTGCAACCGTTTGCTCGGCACATATCAGACCGACGAAAACAAGTCGCTTCGATTTGTCAATGTTGGCTCGACAATGATGATTTGCCCCGAAAATGAGGATTTGGAGCGTAAGTTCTTGGAGGTACTCAACGTGGTTACACACTACGATATCGATGGCGATGTATTGATGTTGCTCTCGGAGGGCTCGATTAAGGCGTTGTTGAAGGGCAAGGCTGTTGAGTGCCATCAAGGCGAGTGTGGCGACTGCGACCACAGCTGCGACCACAAAAGCGACTGCAAAAAAGGCGATTGCGACCACAAAGGCGAGTGCAAGAAGGAGTGTGACCACAAGCACGATTGCAAAAAGGAGTGCGATAAGGTAGCCGATTGTAAAAAGGCAGCAGAGTGCCAAAAGAGTGCTGACTGCACAAAGAAAGCCGAGTGCAAAAAGACAGCAGAGTGCCAAAAGAGTGCTGACTGCACAAAGAAAGCCGAGTGCAAAAAGGCAACAGAGTGCAAGAAAGGTGCTTGCCCAAAGGCTTAATAGGGCTAACTAACCATTAAACACAGAGGCTGTTCCGATTTTGGGACAGCCTCTTTTATGTATGGTTGCTGCACGCCGCAATAGGACGACTAGGAGTGCTAGGACTACTAGGACGGGCGACCAAAGCAGCGACAAGCGACCAAAGGCGCCGCGATAGGGAGTTTAGAGAATTTAAGGAGTTTAGGGAGTTTAGGGATGGCGACCACAGCGAACGCCCCTAACGCCACTCGGCGGAGCCGTTGCCGCAAAGCGACAAAACAAGCCCCTCTAACGCCCCTAACGCCTCTAACGCCCCTCGGCAATAGCCGCATCGGCAAAGCCGATGACAGCGAATACAGCCCATTGACAAGACAATCGTTAGCGGCAGTAGATAGCCGCTTATCACAACAAATCTACGCCTTTGGTGGATAATCAATAGTATAGTGCAACCCAACAGATTCGTGACACTCTTTGGCGTGCTTGATAGTCAGGTATGCCACAGCGGTCATATTACGCAACTCGCAGAGCTCCTGACAAGGTTTTGTACGGTTGTACAGCTCCTCGCCCTCTTGCCATATCACGGCCAAACGCTTCATAGCTCGCTCCAAACGACGATTTGAGCGAACAATGCCAACATAGTTCGACATTATGGACTGCAACTCCTTGCGGTTTTGCGACACAAGCACCATCTCCTCTGCCTCGGCAGTACCCTCGAAGTTCCAATCGGGAATACCCTCCTGCAACGATACCTTCGACAATCGCTCGGCGGTGTGTCGGGCAGCACGGTCGGCATATACAACAGCCTCCGTAAGCGAGTTGGATGCCAAACGGTTGGCTCCGTGCAATCCCGTACACGAACTCTCGCCCAAAACATAGAGGCGGCGAATCGAACTCTCGCCATTGGAATCGACAACCGCACCACCACAGCAATAGTGAGCCGCAGGACATACAGGAATCATATCGCGAGTGATGTCGATACCTATCGAGAGGCACTTTTCGTAGATGTTAGGGAAGTGCTGACGGGTCTGCTCGGCAGGCATATGCGTAACGTCAAGATAGACAAACACCTCGCCACGAATCTTCAACTCGTGGTCAATCGAGCGTGCCACAACATCGCGTGGAGCCAACGACCCCATAGGATGATAGCGGTGCATAAACTCGCGTCCATCTTGCAGACGGAGTATCGCTCCGTAGCCTCGCATTGCCTCCGTAATCAGGAACGATGGTCGCTCGCCCGGATGGTACAACGCCGTAGGGTGGAACTGTATATACTGCATATTGCGTGTGATGGCCTTTGCTCGGTGGCACATCGCAATACCATCGCCCGTAGCAACCGTAGGGTTGGTTGTCGTGTTGTAGATGTTGCCACAACCTCCCGCAGCAACTATCGTGAATTTCGATACTATCGTGATAATCTCGTCTGTCTCGGTATTGAGCACATAGGCACCAAAGCACGCCAAACCGCGTGTATGTCGGGTGACAATCTCGCCCAAATGGTGCTGCGTCAGCAGGTCGATAGCAAAGTGGTGCTCCAAAACCGTAATATTCGGATGTTGGCGTACCTGCTCAATCAATGCACGCTCGATTTCGGCTCCCGTAAGGTCGCTATGGTGCAAAATACGATGCTCGGAGTGACCTCCTTCGCGATGCAAATCGAATTTGCCATCATCACGTTTATCGAAGCGGGTACCCCACTCGATAAGGTCGCGTGCCGCATCGGGTGCCGAGCGGATAACCAACTCCACAGCCTCACGGTCGCACTTGCCCGCACCACAAACCAACGTATCTTCGATATGCTTCTCAAACGTATCGGGTGGATAGGTAACCGAACAGATACCTCCCTGTGCATAGTTGGTGTTACACTCGTCGAGTTTGCCCTTCGTCACGACGATAACCTTTCCGTTACGTGCCGCTTTCAGAGCGAAACTCAATCCGGCAGAGCCACTGCCTATTACCAAAAAGTCGCTTGTCATAGCGTTTCTATATTTAGATTTTCTCCAACTCAACCGTAAAATGTCGCAAGATAGGTGCTTCCCACGCAATACGATAGCCCGATGTAATCTCCTCGCGACGCTCATAGATATTGCGGACAGCTGCCGCTACAACGCGGATATGGTTGTCGGTATAGACACGACGAGGAATCGCCAAACGCAACAACTCCAACTTCGGATAGCGATTCTCCTTGGTCTCGGGGTCGCGATCAGCCAAAATAGAGCCAATCTCCACACCGCGAATACCCGCTTCGAGATAGAGTTCGCAACCGAGAGTCTGTGCCACAAAGTGCTCCTTCGGAAGATTTGGTAATATCTTCTTCGCATCGAGGAAGATGGCGTGACCTCCCGCAGGTCGCTGATACGGGATGCCGTACTCGTCCAACAACTCTCCGAGCAACTGCACCTGACGAACTCGTGCCTCCAACTGCTCGAACTCGGTGTTCTCGTCCAAACCGACCGCCAATGCATCCATATCACGACCATTCATACCGCCATAGGTCAGGTAGCCCTCGTTCATAATGCTGTATGTCATAGCCAAACGCTGCAACTCTGCCGAACGCATCGCCACAAAACCGCCCATATTCACAACGCCGTCCTTCTTGGCAGAGATGGTCATAATATCGGCATATTGGTAAATCTCGCGAACAATCTCCTTAATTGACTTGTCGGCATAGCCCTCCTCGCGTACCTTGATAAAGTAGGCATTCTCGGCAAAACGTGCCGAGTCGATAAGCAACGGTATCTCGTAGCGACGACACAAAGCCGCAGTCTCGCGGATATTACGCATCGATACGGGTTGTCCGCCCGCCGTATTGTTGGTGATGGTCAAAACGGTACAAGGAATCTTCTCCTTCGGGTAGGATTTGAACACCTCCTCCAACTTCGAAAGGTCGATTTCGCCCTTAAACGGAATCTCCAACTGTGTGTCGGATGCTGCATCGATAGTGCAGTCAATAGCGTGGCAACGACGGAACTCGATATGTCCCTTCGTGGTATCGAAGTGCGAGTTGCCCGGTACGATGTCGCCCTCTTTGAGCAGTGCCGAGAAGATTACATTCTCCGCAGCACGACCCTGGTGCGTAGGCAGGAAGTAAGGCATACCGAAGATACGTTCGATAGTTGCTTTCAGACGATAGT
>JAFVXS010000184.1 GCA_017501025.1 Alistipes sp. | reverse complement strand
GTGATCCGGGCTCTTCGCAATTCTTTGTATCGTTCGAGGATGATTTGCTGCGACTGTTTGGCTCGGAGCGTATCGCTGCGATGATGGACCGAATGGGTATTCAAGAGGGCGAGGCTATACAATCGAAGATGATGTCAAATGCTGTTGAGCGAGCTCAAAAGAAGGTCGAAGAGAACAACTTCGGTATCCGTAAGCGTCTGCTCGAATATGATGACGTAATGAACTCGCAGCGTGAGGTTATCTATACCCGTCGTCGTCACGCACTCCACGGCGAACGTATCGAAATCGACCTCAACAACATTATGTACGACTATGCCGAGGCTTATCTGAACAATCACGAGGGCGAAGATTTCGAGACATTCAGCTTCGAGTTGATTCGCGAGGTTGGTTTGCGACCTTCGTTCGATCAAAAACAGTACGAGGATGTTAAACGTGCAGAGTTGGTGGAGTTGATTGTCAAAGACTTGGAGCAAACTTATACAAATCAGGCGAAAGCCGTAGCCAATACCGTCCGCCCAATAATGCAGAAGATTTACGAGGAGCAGAAAGATCACCTCGATAACGTTATCCGCTTCCCGCTTACAAACGGTCACTTGGGATACAACGTGCCTGTAAACCTACAACGCTGCAAGGATAGCGACGGTATGGAGATTTTCAAGGTCTTTACAAAGATTGTAATGTTTACGACTATCGACGATGCTTGGCGTGAGCACCTTCGCGAGATGGACGATCTTCGTCAAAGCGTACAAAATGCATCATACGAGCAAAAAGACCCTCTGTTGATCTACAAATTCGAGTCATTCAACCTCTTTGCGAAGATGCTCGAAAAGATTAACCGCGATGTATTGGCTGTTCTCAACAAAGCTTACCTTCCGGTTCGTCAGCAGAATCCAGAATCGTTGCAACACGCACAACGTCAGCGTGCAAAAGTCGATGTAAACAAGTTACAGGCATCGCGTATGGCTGCTGCCGCACAAGCCGGACAGGGCGAAAAGAGCAAACCTGCTCCTATACACGTCGAGAAGAAGGTTGGACGTAATGACCCTTGTCCTTGCGGAAGCGGCAAAAAGTACAAGCATTGTCACGGTAAATAAAACCTATCGAAAATGGGATACGCCGAAGAGAAACAGCGACAATTGGATATTCGCTACCTTAAAATGGCTCGTATATGGGCAGAGAACTCATACTGCGTACGCCGTCAGGTTGGTGCGTTGATTGTCAAAGACAAGATGATTATTTCGGATGGTTACAACGGCACACCATCGGGATTTGAGAATATTTGTGAGGATGATATGGGACAGACAAAACCATACGTACTCCACGCCGAGGCAAACGCAATTACAAAGGTAGCAAAGAGTGCTAACAACTGCGAGGGTGCTACGCTTTACATCACTGCATCGCCCTGCTTGGAGTGCTCCAAACTGATTATCCAGGCAGGTATCAAGCGAGTGGTATATGGCGAGCCATATCGTTGTGAAGATGGATTGGATCTGCTACGAAAGGTCGGCATCGAGTGCTGTCTGGTATCTATCGAGTAAAAAATTTTGACATAGACTACCCGACACATTCATTCAATAACCTCTATATTTGCAGATAGAGAACGGAACTACTAACTAACAACAAGAGAAAAGATGAAATTTACAGCACTTATCCGTACATATGCTTTGGAGAGATATGTTCACTCCGGCATTATTGCATCGATGGATATGATTTTGTCGATTATATCGACTGTGATAACCATATTCTTTGCAAATCTTGTTATCAGCAACCTGACCATATCCACCAAAACGGCCTGTTTTATCGTGGCTATCTCGGCGTTTGCAACGTGTGTTGCCATATTGTCGATGCGAACTCATAAAATCATTATTCGCCACAGTACAATTACCGATATCTGGAAGTTAGCCATTGCTGTCCTTATCAAAGATACCATTGTAGCGATTGCCATTGCTGCATTGATTGTCCATCCATCGAAGATGATATTGGTCTATGTGATATGCGATGCGATGGTACTCTTCACGTTGCTCGTGATTGCTCGTGTGATAATGATTACGATATATGAGACCCTTAAACAGTCGCTAATATCGAGCAATAGCCGTAAAAACATCTTTATCTACGGCACGACCGATAAATCAACCGCATTGAAGGTTCGATTGCTAAACTCGAAGCACTACCACGTAGTAGGTTTTATGAGCAGTGATTTTCACGGCACTCACGGCAAGATTGCAGGTGCAACTGTCTATCAGTTTGTTCACGACAATAAAGAGCAGATGAAGCAGTTGTTCGCTATGCATAATATCGCAGCCGTACTCTTCCCTAATTACACCTCGTTGCAAGAAGAGCAGGAGCAGTTGGTTGCATTCTGCACATCGCACAGGATTAAGGTATTGATAGCACCGCCTATCGATGAGGTCGTGAATGGCAACGCTCCGGCAAACAACATCCGCGAGATTAAAATCGAAGATTTGTTGGGACGTGACGAGATAAAAATTCCGCTCGACGAGGTTGTGAACAACTTTAAGAGTAAAGTCGTTATGGTAACAGGTGCTGCCGGCTCTATCGGTTCGGAGTTGTGTCGTCAGCTTTCGTCGTTCGGCATACAACGCCTTGTGATGTTCGATAATGCCGAAACACCTATGCACAATATACGATTGGAGTTGGAGGAGACATTCCCTGCTTTGGAGATCGTACCTATTGTTGGCGACGTTCGTCAGCCAAAACGTTTGGAGTATGTATTTGCAAAACACAAACCACAAATAGTATTCCACGCAGCCGCATACAAACACGTTCCGCTGATGGAGGAGAACCCTTGTGAGGCGGTTTTGGTAAATGTGGATGGCTCGCGAAATGTTGCAGATGCGTGTGTTCGACACTCTGCCGAGATGATGGTAATGATATCTACCGACAAGGCTGTAAATCCGACAAATATTATGGGTTGCACCAAGCGTCTTGCCGAGATATATGTCCAATCGTTGGGAACAGCTATGGCAAACGGCGAGGTTGAGGGCAAAACAAAGTTTGTCACCACACGTTTCGGCAATGTACTCGGCTCGAATGGCTCCGTAATTCCACGATTCCGCGAACAGATTATCAAGGGTGGCCCTGTAACGGTTACACACCCCGATATTACCCGTTTCTTTATGACTATACCGGAGGCGTGTCAATTGGTTATGGAGGCCGCAACATTGAGCGACGGTAATCAGATTTTCGTCTTCGATATGGGTAAATCCGTAAAGATTGTAAGGCTTGCCGAGCGAAT
>JAFVXS010000183.1 GCA_017501025.1 Alistipes sp. | reverse complement strand
TTGCTCCACATTGCATTGCGAGGTACGCGAGCAACAAAGCGGATGGTGTCTTCACGCATCATATCGAGTGTGATATCGCTTGCTCCACGTGCCATAATAAGCGTATCGCCAAGATGCAGTTTATACGATATTTTTGCCGATTTTGGGTTCAGTGCATCGCATTTAACCGGAATGGCAAATTCGGCGATACCTTCGCCACTATCATTTACGCCCGTAGAGCATAAGATGTCCCTTACACGCAGTGTCGGCTGGCTTATAACCTCGACTTGTGGGTTGTTGCTACGACGTGCGATATGAGTGACGATACGGTCGTTTGGGTGTTCGATATTGCGTATGGAAATTGTGTTGCGACCCTCCTTTACAAATTTTGTGATGTTGTATTCGCAAGGAACACCACCCATACTGCTCGCTGCAACGATGTTGCCGTTTATTGAAACTTCAATGGCTGTCGATGTGGTCTGAAATCGCAACAGTGTTTGGCGATTAAGCCACGCAACAGGTATGACAAAATCGCTCGTATAAGTTTTATCGGTTTGGCTGAATTTCCACTCCGAGAGTGTGGCAGAGTAGCCCTCGTGCTTCGCGTTGTGAGGCATAAAATAGCTGCGAGGAGCTTCGCTGTGACAGAGCGTCGCAGCACTCTCTTCGGCATATACCGTTCCGCAGAGAAGAATAGCGGCAACTATAATTGATAATGTTTTCATAATTTCGTATCTTTGCAACTGCAAATGTACAAACTTTTTTATAATTTGCGATGAACAGTCTGCCGAAACTTAATTTTCCGTCAATTCGTATGCGGGCAAAGCGTGTGGAGGGCGAGTTGTATGTGTGGGACTCGCTACGCCGTCGCTATCTGCTGCTTACGCCCGAAGAGTGGGTGCGGCAACACCTCGTCGCCTACCTCATAAATGAGCATAATATCCCGTCCGTAAATATTGTGCAGGAGTATCCGGTCGATATCAACGGAATGGCACAGCGTGCTGATGTCGTTGTTGTTGGTGTAGATGCAAAGCCACTGATGCTTGTCGAGTGTAAGGCTGCCGATGTGAATATCGATGCAAAGGTCTTTGAACAAGCTTCACGTTACAATGCGGTTGTCGGGGCACGTTACGTACTCCTTACAAACGGAAAAAGTCACTACCTCTTTGGTCGAGAGGGTAGTGACTATCATCAATTAACCGATTTCCCGCAGCTGTTTTAACCTAAAAACGCTCTCTGGCAACAGCCATAAAAGTCTCTTTGTAGTTTTCGCCGATAGGAACATATTCGTTGTTCGAGAGAAATACACGTCCTTTGGTGTAGCCCGTAACATAGTCCAAATTGACAATATACGAGCGATGAATACGCATAAATGTACTGCTTGGTAGCGTGTTCTCCATATTTTTTAGGCGAAACAACGTAACTATTTTAGTGCCGTCCGACAGATACATTCTGACATATTCGCCCTCGCTCTCCATATATATTATATTACTTAAACGGATGAGCGAAGTTTTGTGATCGGCACGTATCGATATAAACTCTTTATTCGATGTAGCGTTCTCCTCTTCGACGCTCTGTTCTGTTACGGATTTATGCTCTTTCAACTGCACCAATTCGAAGAGCGAAGCGGCACGATTGACAGCGTGTTCGAAATCGCCATAACTGAAAGGCTTTAACAGATAGTCGATAGCCTCCAAACGGAAGCCTTCGACAGCATATTCGGAGTATGCTGTGGTGAAGATTACCATAGGTCCGTTTTCGAGCGAACGGACAAAATCGACACCGCTCAATTCGGGCATATTGATATCGACAAAAATCAAATCGACACTATTGCTTGCCAACCACTCTTGTGCATCTATTGCATTTGAGAATGACTCCGCAAGCGATAGTTGCGAGTTGCGTTCTATATAATTCTTAATTTGACGCAGTGCCAACGGCTCGTCGTCAATGGCTATACACCTTAACATTGTCATTTGGTATTTTGAGGGTGATTACATACTGTTTTGGGTCTGATTCGTCGATATCGATGGAGA